>CAVBAZ010000124.1:0-10329 GCA_963593515.1 Bacteroidaceae bacterium | reverse complement strand
CTTCATCAGGCAGGCAACATTGTTCCTGCTGCTCACATCAATGCCAACGAATAATCCACAAGGTGGAGGGGTTTGATCCTTTCCCATTTGCCGTGGATTATACGGATCTCAACACACAGGAGACGCGCAAGCGTCTCCCCGTTATGATCCAGATGGCATGGTTCCGGCTGAAATATCCGGAGGGCCGCATTGCCATTCAGGTATCGCCGGGCAAGGACTGTTTTGTGGCAACGGCACGCGTCTATCCCAGCTACAAGGATCCGGTAGACTGCTATCTCGCGGAAGCCACGGCTTCCAGAGGTCCGGATGCTTCCAAGCCATCCGTATCCCCAAGAGAATGGGCACAGACAGCAGCCGTTGGCATCGCGCTCAGAAACGCAGGCTTTGGCCTTCAGTTCGCCGCAGCCGGCGATGATTTTGCCGACATTGCACCAGATGAGCTTCCGGTCGGAGAGGCGGGTATGCGTCAGGAGGCGCAATCTGAAGATCAGCCTTTGCCGCCTGCGAAGGAGCCGGAGTATGAGCCGGTCGCGCTGACGGCGGAGCAGAAGTTGGAGCAGGCATTCCAAAAGCCGTGCCCGATCAAAAAGTACAGTGGTAAGACACTGGGAGAGGTGCTGGCGATGGATCCCAATGCTATTGCATGGGTGGCCAACAAGTACAAAGGCAATCAAGAGCTGTCCGATGCGGCAAGGCTGATCTGTGAGCATGCCATGCAACAGACCTCTATGTAACGAAGGTACATCACGGGGGACGGAGTATCCGTCCCCCAGAAAGGAGGCTGCATGGACATCTTTCATATGTCAGATATTATTCCGCTGATTGGGCTTCCATACCCGCCATATGGAAGGAGCAATTATAATGTACCGTGCCCGTGCTGTGATGACGAACCTCGCGCAAAGCATCTGAACATCAATCTGCAAAAGGATGTGTTTCGCTGTCCACGGTGCGGGTTTTCCGGTGGGATTTTTGATCTGTATGCACACTATGCGGGAATTGCCCGCGAAGATGTCCGCGATGCGCTGATCGCGCGCTTGGATGTACAGGGCAACATCCCAAAGCAGGAACCTACTCCTGTACCCGTGGTAACAGAAGCGCCTCTGACGGACATCATATCACGCAGCGAGACCTATACTGCGTTGCTGTCCAAGCTGACGCTGGCCTCCGACCATCGGCAGAATCTTCGAAACCGGGGCTTGTCAGATGAGGAAATCGACAGGCTCGGCTACCGAACAACACCGGTGGTTGGAATGCGGATCATTGCCAGACAACTTCAGGCTGACGGATACTATCTATCCGGCGTCCCCGGCTTTTACCGTAAAGATGGACAATGGTCCTTTGCGTGTGACAGCCGAGGCATTCTGATCCCTGTGCGGGATTGCGAAGGGCGCATTCAAGGAATGCAGATCCGCCGGGACAATGTGTCGAGAAGAAAATTCCGCTGGGTATCCAGCGCCAGCCGTCCAGACGGCTGTAAGGCGGAAGGCTGGGTGCATATTGCCGGGAAGCCGCGTGCAGCTGTACTGTTGACAGAGGGACCGATGAAAGCGGATGTTGTTCACTTTTTAACCGGGCAGACGGTGCTTGCTGTTGCAGGTGTCAATACGCTGACTCAACTGGAACTTATCCTGCCGCAGCTGCATGAGCAGGGCGTAGAACGCATCATGACCGCTTTTGACATGGATTTCATGGAAAATCCCCATGTACAGGGCGGATATAGGGCACTGGTTTCACTGCTCTCGGATGCCGGCTTTACCTATGGCACCTACCTGTGGGATCCACAATATAAAGGCCTTGATGATTATGTCTGGGAGTACTGCTTCCAGCGGCAATTGTCTCAGTAAGAAAGGACGGTTCAGCTTCGGCTGACCGTCCTTTTCTCATACCTGCGTTACTTCTTAATGTTCCAACAGAAAGTCTATAATGTTCTTTTGGCGGATTCCGCCACGATTGACCCGCAGCAGCGTATCCGTGGACAGCACGAGCTTTTCGTAGTTATCCGAAATCGCTTCCAGCGGTGCAAACTCCCGATCCGTATTTTCCGGGGTCAGGATATAGCAGACCTGGATATAGAGACGGTCGTCAGTCCGGTTTGCAACGAAGTCAACCTCTACCACATCTTGTTTCCCGATATTGACGGAGAATCCTCTGCGCAGTAATTCCAGAAACACGGTGTTTTCCAGAACGCCGGCAATATCATTGTCCCGGTAGCCAATAACGGCGTGGCGCAGGCCCAAATCGGAGAGATAGTATTTTTCCTGTGTCTCCAGTATCCGCTTACCTTTGATGTCAAAGCGGACGACCTTGTGGATCAGGAAGGCGCTTTCCAACGCATTCAGATAATTATATACCGTCTCTGTGCTCAACTTGCGCCCCTGACCTTTCAAAAAATCAGAGATTGTTTTTGCGGAAAAGGTATTTCCAATGTTATCCATGAGATACAGGATAATGCTCTCCAGCAACGCCGTGTCGCGTAGTCTGTTCCGTGCGATCACATCCTTCAGCAGCACGGAATTATAGATGTCATGAAGGTATTGCACGACGCGATCTTCATCCCATTTCAGTTGGTGAATGCCGGGTAGTCCCCCGAAACGGAGATAATTCGCAAACTGCTCCTGCTTAGAGAGCTTTGCTTCGTCCTCATTTTCGGCCGCGAACGTCAGATACTCCTTAAAGTCCAGCGGATAGACCCGTATCTCCACATACCATCCGACCAGAAGCGTAGCGAGTTCCCTGGAGAGCAGCTTCGCATTGGAACCGGTCACATAGATGTCGCAGTCAAGATCGACGCGGAGAGAATTGATGACCTTCTCCCAAGAGTTTACCTCCTGGATTTCGTCGAGAAGAATATAGAACCGCCCCTCTGTCTGCCCCGCTTTTTTGATAATATCTGCGTGCAGTGCCTTGTAGTCTCTGAGCTCTTCATAGCGCAGAGACTACAAGTTAATGAAAAAATATTCTTTCCGTCAATGCCGCGGGAGAGAAGCTCTTGACGAGTAAGTTCCAGAAGAGCGCTTTTGCCGCTCCGCCGCATCCCAGTTATGATTTTTACCACAGGCTTATCCATGAAATCTCGGATCAGCCGCATATATCGTTCACGCATAATCATGGCAGATTACCTCTGAAGTTTTCTTTTATCGTAGAGCGCGCGGCGGAAAATATCAATAGTTCCTTTCATAAGAGAAATTATTGATTTTTGTCAACCTATGTTCTTTTAAAGGAGAAAGCTGCGGTGCGTTCCTGCAGGAAGTGAGAGCTTCGATTTTCCGTTTCGTGCGTCTTTATTGGATCAATGCGTATTCCTGCTGTAAATACGCATGCCAAACCGTGTAATTAAACAAACCAAAAACAGGAGGTATTCTTTATGTTGATTGCTATTGATCATGGGAACTATGCCGTTAAGACCCCGCATTTCTCCTTCATTTCCGGCCTGACAGAGCACACCGTGAAGCCGCCGATGGCAGAAGAGGTTCTGGAGTACAATGGGAAATATTGGGCGCTCACTGGACAGCGCTTGCCCTATATGCGAGACAAAACCAGAGACGATCGATACTTCATCCTGTCGCTCTTCGCCATTGCAAAGGAGCTATCCGCTGCCGGTACCAATACAGCGTTTGAACAGATTGATCTTGCGGTCGGTCTTCCGCCGGAGCACTACGGGATGCTGCGCGAACGTTTTGCACAGTATTTCCGCCGATATGGGACAGTGAACTTTGTTTACAACAACCGTCCCATGAGCATCGTGATCCGAAATGTCTTTGTATACCCGCAGGCGTATGCCGCTGTTGTTCCTCAGAGCGGACAGCTTCTGAAAACACTGCGCATGTTTATCGTTGACATCGGCGGATATACCACCGATGTACTTCTACTTCGCAACGGCAAGCCAGATTTGCAATTCTGCCGGAGTCTGGAGAGCGGAATCATCACCATGAATAACGATATCATCGGGAAAATCAGTGCGCAGCACGATATGCGCATTGAGGATGAGCATATCTGCGCCGTATTGCAGGGACAGGAGACAATCCTTCCGGAGGAGGTAAAAAAGGCGATTCGTGATGCGGCCCAACTGCACGCGAAAGATATACTGGACAAACTGCGCGAGCTTCAGGTTGATCTGCGTACTAACCCTGCTATCTTTATTGGAGGGGGGAGCATTCTGTTCCGACCGTTGATTGAGCATACCTCTCTTGTGGCAAAGGCGACCTTCGTTGAGGACACAAAGGCAAACGCAATTGGATATGAGATGCTTGCACGTGGTCAGATGGCCATGCGAACGGCACAATAACGGAGGAGCAGATGTGAAGCGAGATGGAAAATACAGATTTTCGCTACAGTTTGGTTCGGAAACAAATGAACAGGTGCAGGCAGGAGAGCTTTTGGAGCGTTTGGGCAACCGAAAAAGTGCAGTTGTTGTAGCTGCATTGAACGCGTTTCTCGCTGTACATCCCGAACTGGCCAAACCGACGAATGCGCCGGTCAGTGTTAAAATAGAGGGTGGGATGAGGCGTGACGCGCTTGAACAGTTAATTCGTTCACTTATTGACGAGCGAATCGCAAACGGTCAATTGCTTGCCGATAGCGTTGCAGCTCCATCTGAACAAATGCAGGAAGAGCTGAACGAAAACATTGCAGCGATGATCAGCAATCTGGAATTATTCGGCAGTTGATTTTCGGGAGGTTTATAAAACTGTGAATCTAATTATCCGCTGTAATGGGGAACAGAAAAGTAATCTAAAGCGTAAACTCACATTATTAAGGTGGATAATGGATTGATAATCACTTCTGCAGCACGCCTCTTTTTTGTAAAATAATATTGTAGAAGGAGACGATGCTGATGGACAGGGTAGCTCTCGGGAGACGCATAAAAACAATGCGGCAAAACCTCGGAATGACACAGGAGGAGTTCGCGGAACGGCTGAATTGTACAAACAGCCATATTGGCAAAATTGAAAATGGCAAGGGTGGGATTAGTCTTGATTTGCTTGTTTCAGTGGCGAACACGCTGCATACCACCGTAGACCAACTGCTGCTGGATTCCTACGACTACAAAGAGCAGGTTATCATGCGCGATCTTTATGAACGCATTGATCGCCTTCCGGTGAAAACAAAAATAGTCTCCTGCGATCTGCTGCAG
Organism: Bacteroidaceae bacterium; assembly: GCA_963593515.1. Classification (GTDB taxonomy): domain Bacteria; phylum Bacillota; class Clostridia; order Oscillospirales; family Oscillospiraceae; genus Vescimonas. Next base: position 5,195 of record CAVBAZ010000124.1, on the reverse strand, counting down.
CTTTTGATGGGGATTATTGAGAAAGCGCATGAATTGTGAGTAGTATCCGCAGAGGCGGAAAGACTGCTGCATAGTGACTATCCGTTTCCCATACGCTAAAACGCCGGAGGAGCTTTTGGACAAAGTCGAGGAAGCTCAGCGGCAGATCGAAGAGGCTGTGTTTCGCAGATCAACACCGACGGTGGCAGAATACTGCGAACGGTGGCTGACAATGCAGTCGGCGCGAATAAGAGCAACAACACTCATCGACTACACATCAAAGGTCAAGAATTACATCATTGCTCCGCTGGGCCATAAATACATGGCAGAAGTTACTGCAGACGATATCAAACTGGCTATGGTTACAGTCTCGACTAAATCAAGTTCGGTTTACCGCTCTGTTCAGATGCTGTATAAGTGCATATTCTATTCGGCGGTTGAAAGTAAAATCATCGATTTCTGCCCCTGCGCAAAGCTTTCTTCAAAAGGAGGGAAGCCGCAGAATGAACGAGAGGCTCTCACAGATGAACAAGCCGAGAAACTCCTTGAGGCCATCAAAGGGCTTCCTCCGTATGTGTTCGTAATGATTGGGCTATATGCTGGCCTGCGGCGGGAAGAGATTCTCGCTCTGAAATGGGATTGCGTGTTCCTTGATGTTGACGCACCGTACCTATCTGTTCAAAGAGCGTGGCATTCGGAGCACAATCGGCCTGTTATTTCCAGTGATCTCAAAACCAAGGCCGCTCGGCGGGACATCCCGATACCTGCAGTATTAGTGGACTGCCTGAGTGAAGCGAAAGAGAGCTCTGGCTCGGAATATGTGGTTGCCAATCGTGACGGTAATCCGCTGTCCTACACTCAGTTCAAGAGGGTGTGGCAATACATTGTTACTCGCTCAACCAAAGAACGGACTTATGCCAGGTATGTAAACGGCAAGAAAATCATGCATACCGTGACGCCGGTTTTGGGCGAAAAAGCTGCACACAATGGAACGGTTGTGTATAGCCTTGACTTTCAGGTTACTCCGCATCAGCTTCGTCATACTTACATCACGAATTTGATTTATTCCGGAGCAGATCCTAAAACTGTCCAGTATTTGGCGGGGCATAAGAACAGCAAGATTACTATGGACATTTATGCGAAGGTAAAGTATAATAGACCACAGCAGTTATCCTCCATAGTGAACAAAGCTTTCGCTCAAAAATCGGAGCAAGGATGAACCCCCCGCAAATGGGTGAACAGATGGGTTAACTGAAGATCAAAGGCTCAGAAAACCTAGTAAAATCAATGGTTTCTGCCCGTAAGACAGAAAGCAGTACGGTCTGAAGGCCGCCCGCCGCGCACCTCAGTTCTCCAAGCGCTAAACGTTATATTGCGTCTTTTCGGTTCCGGAAGCCATTTGGCTTCCGGAACTTTTTTGCCGTCCGCCGTGTTTGCCCTCGTTGTGTCAGCCGATGCCCGCGCCCATTCGGGGCGGCCATCGGGACGCTGCCTTGAAAGCGCCTTGCTGCGTCCGCCACAGGCGGCGCTGCGGCGCTTTCCCCGCGGCATAGCCGCTGCGGTCGGAGGCTGAAAACGTGCCACTGGCACGTTTCCTTAACGCCCCGACAGTTCTCCAAGCGCTGAGTTTATACTCTGTTTTTCAACAAAGGCTCCTGCCGAAGCAGGAGCCTTTCCCTTTTTCAAAACCGGAGTGAACTCACGTCCCGCCCTTTTTCTTGGGACGCTTCACCAGCAGCATGACGCCCGTCACCAGCAGATATACGCCGAAGGGCTTTCGCAGCAGCTCCGTGTCCACGGCGGCGGAGAGCCACGCGCCGCCTGCCGCCGTCAGCAGCCCCCACGGCACAGCCTGCCGCAGCGCCGCCTTATCCAACAGGCCGCTTTTCCGGTGGAACAGCAGTCCCGCCCCGGCGGTAGGCAGGAAATACAGCAGATTGATGCCCCGTGCGGCGTCGGGATCGACCCCCAGAAACAGCGTCATCACCAACAGCAGCAGCGTCCCGCCGCCCACGCCCCAGGCTGAGAGGATGCCGGTGCCCATCCCCACCGCCAGCGGCAGCAGCCAGCCCGTCACAGCAGATACCTCACGCCGCCGTACAGCAGGAATAGGGCGAACAGGCGGCGCAGCCACAAACCGCTGACCTTACCGAACAGCAGACCGCCCAGTGCGCCGCCGATGCCGCCGCCGATGAGATACGGCAGCGCCAGCAGCCAGTCGAAACCGCCCCGCAGCACGCAGATAGCCGCCGACAGCACGCACAGGGGCAGTATCACCGCCACACAGGTGGCCAGCGCCTGCTTCTGCTCCAGACCGCACCATTCCGTCAGCATGGGGGAGAGCACCATACCGCCGCCTCCGCCGAAGGTGCCGTTCACCAGCCCTGCCGCCGCGCCCGCCAGCCGCAGCTTTCCCTTTTGCTCCATTCCGCTCCACCTCCGTAAATATGTAAGGCCGCCGAAGGGCGGCCTTTTGCGCAGACTTCTTAATACTTGCGGAAGCTCTGGCAGTCGGTGCACTGATCCATGGAGGGGTTCTGCTCATGGGTGCCTACCTGAATGGAGTTCAGGCCGCAGCGGTTCACGTCCTTGCAGTGATGGGCGCAGCTGGTGACCGTGCAGTTGATGGCGCTGTTGGGGGTGCACTCGCAGCCGTCGTTGGTGCAGCCGCACTTTTCATAATTGCTCATTGTGGTTTCCTCCCGAATAAAAAAGTAAGATCAGGCGCGAAAAGCGTGGCTTTCCATTCGCCTGACCATAGTGTGTCCGCCAACAGCGGGAGTATGCAGTTGAAAATTTTTGAAATGATAAGATGTGAAGCTGTCTTTGCTGCCGCTGACCGTTGTGTTGAAAAATTTTTGCATCCACCGAGCGGCGGGGTGAGGTCACCCCGCCCTACAAAATTGTGAGGGAAAAACTGCTGCGTCTGTTGTGTGGGCCGATGAGGGCATTGCCCCGTATGACAGAAGTACACGTTTCTTGTCCTGTCATTGCGAACCAGTGCGCACACTGGTGTGGCAATCCGTTCTTTTCTGATACCGTAAGGACACGGATTCCCACGCCAGTGACGCCGGTCACTGGCTCGGAATGACAGGGCTCGCCCCGCAGGCGCACCCTGTCACTCGACCTCCACCGCCACACTGACGCCGATCTGCTCGGCGCACTCCGCCGTCAGCGTCACCAGCAGCACATCGCCCTGCCGCGCGGTGGAAAACCGGGTGGACGTTACCGTGCCGTCTTCCGCCAGCATCGCGTCCAGCTGCCGCAGCAGCTGCTTCTGGCCCTCCAGCTTTGCCTGCTCCTCGGTGCGCTGTACTGTCTGCGTGTCCCATTGCGTGGTTTTCTCCACCGCCAGCGTCACCGGAAGCCGCAGCCCGAAGGGCAGCGTCAATGGGTAATACGTTACGGTTTTGCCGCAGCCTGCCCCTAACATGCTGCCCTTTCCGTATAATTTTATCCGCTGTTTTCCCACATCCAGCGCCAGACGCACGCCGGTTTTCCCGTCGCCCGCCTTTTCCTCCGCCGCCAGCGGCACCGCCGCCGTCAGCTCATACCATGTCCGGGCGTATACCCGGCCCCGCCCCGGCATGAACCGCACCCCGGCGGAGGGGGAGTCCGCCACGCCGGAAATAAGAAGATGTCCCTCCGTTACGGTGGACCCGGCCATCACCTGCGCCTGCCCGTCCAGCGTCTCGACCCTGGTCACAAGGCCGCCCCGGCGGGCCACCACATTGGCGGGGGTGGTCTTGTCGGCGATCTCCGGCGGCCGTTTCCGCTCCACCACCTGCACATGGGCGGTGCAGCCCTTCACGTTCACCGCCAGCCATGAGATGTCGTCCAGCTCCAGCAGCACATGGTTCCGCAGCTCCTCCTGATCGAAGCCCAGCGCCCGTGTGCCGATGGCCACGCCGTTGTGCTCCAGCGCCCGCAGGATCTGCTCCGTGGGCACGGTGTCGTTGCCCGTCACCTGAAAGTCCCAGATGAACAGCGTGCCGTACCAGTACAGCGCCAGCACCAGCGCCGCCGCTGCCAGCAGCACATACCGCCGCCGCATCCGCCCCAGCGTCAGGGGCGCGCCCTGCTCCCGCAGCCGCCGCAGCGCCGCGCCGCACTCCGCCGCCACCGTCTCCAGCTGGGCCGCGCCCTCCCGCGTGGTGCGCAGGGTGAAGCGCTCCGCCGTCTCCCACCGCACGTCCCAGAAGGGGATCTCATGGGCGGCGCACAGGTTCAGCACCCGTTCCGGCGCGGGGCTCTGGCACTGAAACAGCACCGTGCCCCGCAGATAGTTCCATACCTTTGCGTACATAGCTACTCCACAAATTCGATATTTTCAATGATCCCGTCGATCCGCAGCTCCTGATCGGTCATGGCCTGTAATTGCAGGTTCCGCCCCAGAATACGCACCACCACAGAGCCGCCGTTGATGTCCACCCGCTCCGTGGAATAGCCCAGCACGCCCCGGTGGCGATCCATATAGAAGCAGCGGTTGCCGGACAGCTCCATCCGAGGAACGTCCGGGGCCAGCACCGGCGGCAGATCCAGCCGGTCGGCGGCCTCCAGTCCCTTTTCCATTAGCCGCTTGCGTATTTTTTCACCCATTGTCCTCCCCTCCCGTGGAAGGTTATGCGCCGCGCCGGAGAAACTTGCCTGTCCGGCATGCGCCGCCCTGCCCGCGCATAGGCTTTTCCGAGGTGAGGCATATGCGGGAATGGGGAAGAAGGGCGGCGCTGGCCGCCGCGCTGCTGGTGTGTATGGCGGTGCTGCTGTGGCAGAACGAAACGGTCTCCGCCGCCGTGCGGCAGGGGCTCGCGCTGTGCGCCCGGTCGGTGATCCCGTCGCTGTTCCCCTTTTTCGTGGTGGTGTCCTTCGCCGTGGGCTGCGGCTTCTTCGCGGCGCTGCGGCGGCTGGGGCTTCCCGTGGGGGCGGCGGTGTTTCTGGTGGGCGTCGTGGGCGGCTACCCCGTGGGCGCCCGGACGGTGGGCGAGCTGTACCGCGGCGGCGGTCTCTCCAAGGAGCGGGCGGAAACGCTGCTGACCTTCTGCAACAACGCCGGGCCGTCCTTCATTTTTGCCATCGCCGGGGTGGGGGTGTTCGGCAGCCAGAAAGTTGGTCTGATCCTGTACGGCATCCATGTTCTCTCGGCGCTGGCGGCGGGGGGATTGCTGGGCGGACTGCGGCCTGTCCGAAACACATCAAAACCCAACCGTTTTGACATG
>CAVBAZ010000123.1:0-5617 GCA_963593515.1 Bacteroidaceae bacterium | reverse complement strand
GGCACGGCTGGCCCGGTTCGCCCTGTGCCAGATGGACAGCCTGCCCACCAGCCGCTATCTGCTGCCGCCAGGCGAGCTGCTGCAAATTTCCGCCCGCCAGCTGAGTACCTACGGCGGCTCGCTGGAAACGGCGGCCTCTGATATGGAGTACTATCTCACTGCCGGTTACCGCGTGGTGGTGCTGTGCGGCGGCGAAGTCCGCGCCCGCAACATGCAGGAGCTGCTGCGGGGCCGGGATATCACAGCGGCGCTGTCGCTGGACGGCAGTACATTGCCCCAGCCGGGACAGGCGGCCATCCAGCTGGGCGCGGTCAGCGCGGGAAGCGAATGGCCGTCGTTGAAGCTGGCGGTGCTGACGGAGGGCCAGCTGACGGAGAGCGTCAGCGGAAAGGCGAAAAAGCCCCGCCGTACCAAAGACAGCAATCGCCAGAAGCTGCAATCCTATACCGACCTGACCCCCGGCGATCTGGTGGTGCATGCCCACCACGGCATCGGCCGCTTTGTGGAGATGCTGCGCCTGCCGGTGGACGGGGTGGAAAAGGACTATATCAAGATCGCCTACGCCGGAAGTGACTGTCTGTATGTGCCCGCCACGTCGCTGGACTTGGTGAGCAAATACATCGGCGCGGGCAGCGGCGAGGACGGGGAAAAGCCCGCCAAGCTCAATAAACTGGGCGGCACCGAGTGGGCCAAGACCACCTACCGGGCCAAGGCCGCCGCCAAGGAGCTGGCGGCGGGGCTGATCCAGCTGTACGCCCAGCGGCAGCGGCAGCCGGGCTTCGCCTTTTCGCCAGACAGCCCGTGGCAGCGGGAGTTCGAGGATGCCTTCGACTATGAGGAGACCGGCGACCAGCTGCGGGCCATCGAGGAGATCAAGGGCGACATGGAAAAGCCCGCGCCCATGGATCGTCTGCTGTGCGGCGACGTGGGCTACGGCAAGACGGAGGTGGCCCTGCGGGCCGTGATGAAGTGTATTCTGGACGGCAAGCAGGCGGCTATTCTGGTGCCGACTATTGTGCTGGCCCAGCAGCATTACGTCACCGCCCAGAACCGGTTCCGCTCCTTCCCGGTAACGGTGGAGGTGCTGTCCCGGTTCCGCACCCCCAAGCAGATCAAGCAGGTGCTGGAGCGGGTGAAGGCGGGGCGCGTCGATCTGCTGATTGGCACCCACAAGCTGCTGAACAAGAATGTGGAGTTCAAGGATCTGGGCCTTCTTATCATCGACGAGGAGCAGCGCTTCGGCGTTACCCACAAGGAGAAGCTGCGGGAGCGTGCAAGACAGGTGGATACCCTGACCCTGTCCGCCACGCCGATCCCCCGGACGCTGAACATGGCCCTGTCCGGTATCCGGGACATGAGCACCATCGAGGAGCCGCCGCAGGATCGTCAGCCGGTGCAGACCTATGTGCTGGAGCACGACTGGGGCGTCATCGCCGAGGCCATCCGCCGGGAGCTGGATCGCGGCGGTCAGGTCTATTACCTTCACAACCGTGTGGAGAACATCGAAAACACCGCCGGACGGCTGCGGCAGCTGCTGGGGGAGGAGACGGCCATCGCCACCGCCCACGGAAAGATGGGCGAGCGTGAGCTGAGCCACGTCATGCAGCAGATGGCCGACGGCGAGATACAGGTGCTGGTATGCACCACCATTATCGAGACAGGCATCGACATCCCCAATGTGAACACGCTTATTATCGAGGAGGCCGACCGGCTGGGACTGAGCCAGCTGCACCAGATCCGGGGCCGTGTGGGCCGTTCCGGACGGCGGGCCTACGCCTATCTCACCTACCGCACCGGCAAGGTGCTCAGCGAGGTGGCCAGCAAACGGCTGTCCGCCATCCGGGAGTATGTGGAGTTCGGCAGCGGCTTCCGCATCGCCATGCGTGATCTGGAAATTCGCGGCGCGGGCAACCTGCTGGGGCCGGAGCAGTCCGGTTATATGATGTCGGTGGGCTATGACATGTACCTGAAGCTGCTGAACGACGCGGTGCTGGAGCAGCAGGGCAAGCGGGCGGAGATCCCGCCGGAGTGCGCCGCCGACCTGACGGTGTCGGCTTACATTCCGGAGCGGTACGTGCCCTCGGCGGAGCAGCGGATGGATCTCTACCGCCGCATCGCCGCCATCCGCACCAACGAGGATGCGGCGGAGCTGATGGATGAACTGCTGGATCGCTACGGCGACGTGCCTCCGGCGGTCAGCGCGCTACTGGATGTGGCGCTGCTGCGGTCGGCGGCGGCAAAGGCCGGTATCTGCGATATCACCCAGCGGGGCACGCAGCTGGTGTTTTCCTTTGGTCCCCGGCCGGATATCGCCGCCGTGGCCGCCGTATGCGGCATGGCATCCTATCGCCAGCGCTTACAGCTGAGCGCCGCGGCCCAGCCGAAGCTGACGCTGTATTTACAGCCCAAGGAGGATGCGCTTTCCGCCGCCGGTAAGCTGGTGGAGGAACTGGCATTACAGCACACAGAAAATACAGGCGACACGCCTGACAAGGAGGAGCACACATGAAAAAAGAAACGTTCAATATGATGATCCGCTTTCTGGTGGGCGCGGCGGTGTCCATGCTGATCTGTGCCGGTATGATCGCCAGCGAGAAATGGGTCAGCAGCAAGCCGTTGATCCAGCAGGCCAGCGGCCTGAAGGGCAGCGAAACGGTGATGACCGTGGACGGCGAGCCTGTCTCCGCCGGGGAGTACCTCTATCTGATCAACTACACCGCTCAGTCTGTGGTATCGCAGATCGGCACCACGGATCTGAGCATGCAGATCAGCGAGGATGGCTATACTATCGGCGATTATGTGGCGCAGCAGGCGGAGGTCCGGGCGACCCAGCAGGCGGTCATCCGCAAGTGGGCCAAGGACATGGACGTTACGCTGACGGAGGCGGATCAGGCCACCCTGCAGGCGCAGAAGGATACCTACGGCGAGAACCTGCAAAGACTGCTGAAGCTCAACGGTATCACCGAGGAGCAGTATGATGACCTGATGAGCATTTCCGCCCTGTATAGCCGGCTGTACGAGACCTATTGCGGCGAGGGCGGCGCTATGCGCCCCAGCGACAGCGACCTGACCGCCATGGCGGAGGAGCATAAGCTGATGACCACCGACATGCTGTTCATCGACACCACGGGGCTGGACGACGCCGCCAAGGCGGACGCCAAAGCGCTGCTGGAGGGCTATGCCCGCCAGATCGCCGCCGCCGAGGATAAGGCTGCCGCCTTTGCCGCACTGGAGGCCGGAGAGAACGTGACGGTCAATGCCAACGCCACCTATGACGGCTGCGAGGAAACCACGCTGAGCACGGCGCTTGCCGCGCTGGCGGTGGACGAGGTCAGCGGCGTCATCGAGGAGGAGGGCGGCTGCTATGTGCTGCTGCGCCGTCCGGTGGATCTGGATGCTGCGGCGGAGCTTGCCTTCGGCGAGGAAATGTCCACCCGGATTGCCGAGGCGCAGGTGGAGCACAACGATGCCGTATATGACCGGATCGATGTGGCGGCTTATTATACAAAGTTCGCCACGCTCCAGCAGAAGCTGTATACCCAGCTGACAGAGGCGGAGAGTTGATCGGGAATTGGTTGATTTGACGAAAAACGAGTGGATTTCCTGACACGAATCACGATTTTTTCACAAAAATCATTTTTCTGATTGACATATGTTAAAAAATTAACTATGATAGTACCACTGGAACACATCAGTGTACTGTATATTTTTCCAACAATGATTTTAGGAGGAACTATCATGAAGGATCTGTACGTTGTCAACTGCTGCCGTACCGCCATCGGCTCCTTTGGCGGATCCCTGAAGAACACCCCCGCCGCTGAGATGGGCGCCATCGTCGTCAAGGAAGCGCTGAAGCGCGCCAACGTGGCTCCTGAGAACGTGGACGAGGTCATGTTCGGCTGCATCCTGACCGCTGCTCAGGGTCAGAACGTTGCCCGTCAGGTTTCCATCAAGGCCGGTATTCCTTATTCCGTTCCCGCTTATACCGTTGGTATGGTGTGCGGCTCCGGTATGAAGTCCGTCATCGAGGGCGCCCGCTCCATCCTGGCCGGCGACAGTGACATCGTGGTCTGCGGCGGTACCGAGAACATGAGCGCCGCTCCCTTCGCCTCTCTGGACGCCCGCTGGGGCGCTCGTATGGGCGACAAGAAGCTGGTCGACACCATGATCAAGGACGGTCTGTGGGATGCTTACAACAACTACCACATGGGCACCACCGCCGAGAATATCAACGATATCTGGGGCATCACCCGCGAGGAGCAGGATGCTTTCGCCGCTGCCTCCCAACAGAAGACCGAGGCCGCTCAGGCCGCCGGCAAGTTCGACGATGAGATCGTCGCCGTGCCCGTCAAGGTCAAGAAGGAGATCGTGGAGTTCAAGAAGGACGAGTATCCCAAGGCCGGCGTCACCAAGGAAGGCATTGCCAAGCTGAAGGGCGCTTTCCCCGTAGGCCCCGAGTCCCCCGCTCCTCAGGTGGTACATACCTTTGAGGTCACCGGCGCTCAGGATGCCGCTGACAAGGGCACGCAGCGCGTGACCGCCGCCAACGCTTCCGGCATCAACGACGGCGCTGCCGCCATCGTGCTGGCTTCCGGCGAGGCTGTTGCCAAGTACGGCCTGAAGCCCATGGCCAAGCTGATCGGCTGGGGCCAGGGCGGCGTGGATCCCAAGATCATGGGCGTCGGCCCCGTGCCCGCTTCCCGTCAGGCTATGGCCAAGGCTGGCGTCACCATCGATGACATCGACCTGATCGAGGCCAACGAGGCGTTCGCTGCCCAGTCCATCGCTGTGGCCCGCGAGCTGCACTTCGACATCAACAAGGTCAACGTCAACGGTGGCGCGATCTCTCTGGGTCACCCCGTGGGCGCTTCCGGTGCTCGTATCATCGTCACCCTGCTGCACGAGATGCAGAAGCGCGACGACGCCAAGAAGGGTCTGGCTACCCTGTGCATCGGCGGCGGTATGGGCGTTGCCACCATTTTCGAGAAGTGCTGAACGCATACTTGATGAACTGATAGAAGGAGAGGGCCGTACGGCCCTCTCCTTTTCTGTCGAAAGAAATTTGCGGATACCAGAAAGAAATTTTGAAAAAGGGTTGACGGAACGGACGAAGTGTGGTATTCTAATCCTTGCCAGTATCCGCCGGTGTGGTGGAATGGTAGACACAGGAGACTTAAAATCTCCCGGTAGCAATACCGTACCGGTTCGAGTCCGGTCACCGGCACCAATTCCGGTAAAACTCCATATCGCGGGATAGAGCAGTTGGTAGCTCGTCGGGCTCATAACCCGGAGGTCGGGGGTTCAAGTCCCTCTCCCGCAACCAACAAAGTCCTGAAATCGCAAGATTTCAGGACTTTTCTTTGTGTTTTGCGACTGGAAAGTTTGGGGTAGAGTATGGGAAAAGCTTTTGACCCAAACTGTGACCCAAAACACGAGAGGTCTCGTTACGTTTAGAGAGTGCCGGATAGTACACTGCTCATGGTGTCGGCTGCTTCCCGTTTGGCGGAGGTCGTCACATGGGCATAGGTGTCCAGCGTGAAGCCAGCGGAGAAGTGTCCCAGCATGGACGACTATCGCTACACGGCACTCAGAACGCTTACCAGAGCCAGATTTGATA
>CAVBAZ010000122.1:0-13411 GCA_963593515.1 Bacteroidaceae bacterium | reverse complement strand
CACTCTCTCCGCGCAAAGTGTTTTTCGCCACGTACACGCCGCGGCGAAAAACGATCCGAAGGGTTTGTCGCCTGCGGGCGACAAATTCTGCGAAGCGTTTCGTAGGGGGCGGCGTCCTCGACGCCCCGTCGCATCCCATCCTTCGCCTTGCCATTTTTCCCTTTGTGTGGTATGCTTGGGGCACAGGGGCGTATGCCGCCCCACAGGAGGATTCTATGAAGCATATGACATTTCGGGAGCGGCGCTATCGCCGCGCCCATCTGGACTGCGTGCGCCACATTACGCTGGACCCCAAGGGCCCCGGCGTGGTGCGCATCCACATGATACCGCCCAAGGACGACGGGCCGGACACGCCGTTTCTGCTGCTGCTCAACGGCGCGTCGCTGGTGCCGCTGAATCTCAGCTGGGCCATTATGCTGGCCAACCTGATGGATCAGTGGCAGGCCTATGAGGGGCAGGAGCTGGAGGAGCGCCAGTGGGAGGCGCTGCTGACGGCGGCGGTGGAGGAGACCCACCGCACCTATCCCCGCACCAGACGCCAGCAGCTGGCCGCCGACATGCACCTGATGCTGACCAGCCTCATCGCCATCGCCCAGGGCCGGGAGCCGGAGGCGGAGGTGGGCCTGCTGACGCTGGCGGACTACGCGCCGGAGATGACCGCGCCCCACCGGATGGATCTGATGGTCAGCGCCATGGAAAAGGACGGCGCGTGGCACTGCAACCAGAAGTGCCTGCACTGCTACGCCGCGGGCCAGCCCATGGGCGAGACGCCGGAGTTATCCACCGAGCAGTGGAAAACGGCGCTGGAGCTTCTGCGGAAGGCCAACATCCCGCAGGTGACCTTCACCGGCGGCGAGCCGACGCTGCGGAGCGATCTGGTGGAGCTGGTGCGCGCGGCGGAGTGGTTCGTCACCCGTCTCAACACCAACGGCCGGGCTCTGACGCCGGAGCTGTGCGCCGGGCTTTACGACGCCAGCCTTGACAGCGTGCAGGTGACCCTGTACAGCGCCGAGGGCAACATCCACAACCATCTGGTGGGCGTCAACGGCTTCAACGACACGGTACAGGGCATCCGCCACGCGGTGGAGGCCGGACTGATCGTATCGGTGAATACGCCGCTGTGCTCCCTTAACACCCATTATGCCGACACGCTGCGGTTCGCCCACAGTCTGGGGGTGCGGTACGCCACCTGTTCCGGGCTGATCCCCTCCGGCAGCGCCTGCGGACAGGAGAGCCGCGCCACCGCCCTGACCCCCGACGAGCTGACGGACGTCCTCCGTCAGGCGGTGGAGACGGCACGAGAGCTGGGCATGGAGCTGGACTTCACTTCCCCCGGCTGGCTGGGCGAGGAGACGCTGCGGGAGCTGGGATTGAACCTGATCCCCAGCTGCGGCGCATGTCTCTCCAACATGGCGGTGACGCCGGACGGCAAGGTGGTGCCCTGTCAGAGCTGGCTGTCCGACGAGCCGCTGGGCGATCTGCTGCATGATGACTGGGCAGATATCTGGGACAGTCCCCGCTGCGCCGCCATCCGGGCGGAGAGCGCCAAAATGGATCATCTCTGCCAGCTGAAGGGAAAGGAGGCGGCGGAATGAAAAAGCTTTTTACGCTGCTGCTGGGTCTGGGCCTTGCGCTGTGTCTCAGTGTGGCGGCGTGGGCGGATTACGACTATATCGACCGCTACGATGTGACCGTCACCCCCAACACCGATGATGGTAGCCTGAACATCACCGTTTCCCTGACATGGACGGCGCTGGAGTCCCTGCCCTACGGGCAGGAGCTGAAGATCGGCGTCCCCAACGGCTCCATCCGGGAGGAGACGGCCCTTACCGACAATATCGAGCGGCTGGAGTACGACAACAGCTTCATGTACGTCTACCTGAGACAGGCTTACGACGAGGGTGAGACCTTCACATTCGCCTATTCCTGGGTGCAGGAGTTCATGTACACGCTGGATGGCGGTACGGTGTCCTACGACTACACCCCCGGCTGGTTCGACGAGGCCAAGATCGGGGAAATGACCCTGACGTGGAACGACCCGGCAGGCGTCCCCAACAGCTCTGCCGTGACAGATCATCTCTCCGCCGATGTGGTTGCCACCGATACCGGTATGGTGGTCTCGGCGCAGGACATGGGCTACGGCGAGACCATGAACATCGTGGTGCAGTATGCCGACTGGCCCACCACGCTGGATCAGGCGTACAGCGCCGACAACACGCCCGCCGACTATAACGGCGGCTACTATGACGATTATGATGACGGTTTCGGCTATGACGACGGCAGCCTCCTTGTGGTGCTGGCCGTTTTCGTGGTGATCGTCTTTCTGGTGATCCTCTGGGCCGGCAGCAGCGACGGCTACCGAGGCGGCTTCGGCACACATTATGTGTTCGTCAACCACCTGTGGTATCCCGCCGGGCCTGACGGCAGGCCCCGGCCCGGCAGTGTGGGCACGCCCCACAAGCCCAAGCCGCCCACCAACAACCGCGGCGGCGGTTTCGGCGGCGGCAGCCGTGGCGGCGGATTTGGCGGAGGCGGCTTCGGCGGCGGAGGCCATTGCGCCTGCGCCAGCAGCTGCGCCTGTGCGTGCGCCTGCGCCTGTGCCGGCGGCGGCCGCGCCGGATGCAGCGCCAAGAATCTCTATGGAGCGGTGAAGCTGAGCCGCGAGGTCACGGAAAAGCTGCAATAGGGAAAATTTTGTGCGGCGGGGTGAGGGTCCGGACGAAAGAAGTCTCTGCATGATTCGCGGCGGGGTGAAGTCACCCCGCCCTACGGAACGACTACCGATAGAATTGCGTAGGGCGGCATGACCTCATGCCACCGCACGGTGATCCGTCGTGCCTGTGGTATCGCTTTGTAGGGGGCGATGCCCACGCAGTGAAACAAGTGCCCTTGGGGTACATCGCCCCGCCGAATACCGGAAATGCCATCATATATCGTCTGGGCCGATGTGGGCATCGGCCCCTACGGATGTTCTATCGGCAGGTGTGTTTTGCCCGCCGTTTTCCCAAACAAAAAAAGAGACAGCACCGGCTGTCTCTTTTTCAGTCATTCACGTCGTAGAAGATCCGTTCGCCCTCCTCGGCCAGACCCAGCAGATCGCGGGCCAGCGCCTTGATAAAGCTCTCGTCGTCCTTTTTGTCCAGATCGGAGCGCAGGGCGTCGTTCTCCTGCTGCTGCTGCGCCAACTGCTGGTTCAGCACGGATTCCTCCCGCTGTGCGGTTTTCAGCTGGCCGTATACCTTCACGATCTGGATACTCAGCACCGCCGCCAGCACAAGGAGCACTGTCAGCAGCACCGTCGGGGGATGCTTCTTCGTGCGCTTGTTTTTCTTCTCTTTTGCCATGGTGCTGCCTCCTTCCTGCGGCGTCGTTGTCCGGTCATGGCCCTTGCGCCATGCTTCCACCCTTATTTTAACGCACTTGCGCAGAAAAGAAAAGCCCTTTTTGACAGTTTCTATCACTTTTTTTGCGGCACGCCATAAAAAAACGAAGGGCATCCCCAGCAAACGGCACAGCGCCACCAGTGCCGCCGCCCAGAAATCCCACACCGGCCGCAGCGGCCGGGAGAAGAGACAGAACCACAGCACCGCGCCCAGCGCCATACCGGTGACCATGTAGAGCCGCAGCTCCCCGTCCCCCACCACCAGCGCCAGCCACAGGACGCCCGCGCCCAGCAGCGCCACGAACAGCGCGTCCAGCAAATGGGTCAGCAGCCGGTCGCGGCGGTCAAGGAGCCGTGCGGCGCGCAGCACATCGTACACAAGGCCGCCAGCCGCGCCCAGCGCCACCGCCGCGCCCAGCTGCTGCAGCTGGGCCGACACATAGTTCTCCATCAGGCGAACAGCCGGCTGAACAGGCCGCCGCTGCGGCTGGGCTGCTCCTCCTCATAGTTGATGCCGTCGATGCGGCCATCCACGTGCAGCTCACCGCCGTCCAGACTCAGCTTGCCGATGTGCAGCCCCTCTCCGGTCACTACCAGCGTCCCGGCGCAGGTGGACATGACGATGCAGTTCTCGTCGAACCGCTCCACGTCCTCCACGCCGCCCACCGTCAGCTTTTCCCGGCCCTCCAGCGTCAGCCGGTGGTATACGGCATTGCTGCCGCCGTTCATGTCATAGGCCAAAAGAAACACCCTCTCCTACAAAGCGTTACTGCATTGTATGAGAGGGTGCGGAAAATTATAACGTAGTCTCCCGGTACATGGCGGCGGCGTCGGCCTTGCCCACACTGTCGGCCACCGACAGCACCTCCACCGACAGGGCCTTCTGGCCGAAGCGGATGGTGATGACGTCGCCCACCTTCACGTCGTAGGAGGCCCGGGCTACCCGCCCATTGACGGTGACGCGCTCGTTGTCGCAGGCCTCGTTGGCCACGGTGCGCCGCTTGATGAGGCGGCTGACCTTCAGGTATTTATCCAGTCTCATGGTGTATCCTCCTTGGGGGTAAAAAGAAAAGCGGCGAAGCCGCTTTTCTTATTTTATCAAAAGGGCATGGCCCTTTTGATAAACAAGATTCGCTCCGACCCGCGCTCTTTCACCCACGAAAGTGGGCGAAAGAACACTCTCTCCGCGCAAAGTGTTTTTCGCCACGTACACGCCGCGGCGAAAAACGATTTGACAGGTTCGCCGCCTTGGCGGGCGGCGAATTCTGCGAAGCTTTTCTTAAATTTTAAAGACCTTGCGCCGGTATTCTTACTTGATGGCGTCCTTCAGAGCCTTGCCGGCCTTAAAGGTGGGAACCTTGGAAGCGGCGATGGTGACGGGCTCCTTGGTGCGGGGATTCAGGCCGGTACGCTCGGCGCGGTGCTTCACCTCGAAAGAGCCGAAGCCCACCAGCTGCACCTTCTCGTCGGCCTTCAGGCCCTCGGAAATGGCGGACAGGGTGGCGTTGACAGCAGCCTCGGCAGC
This sequence comes from Bacteroidaceae bacterium, assembly GCA_963593515.1. Classification (GTDB taxonomy): domain Bacteria; phylum Bacillota; class Clostridia; order Oscillospirales; family Oscillospiraceae; genus Vescimonas. The sequence goes on along the minus strand of CAVBAZ010000122.1, from coordinate 8,504 downwards.
CTTCTTGGACAGGCCGGCCTTCTCGGCGACGGCATTGATCAGTTCGGTTTTATTCATGGGTTTTTCCTCCTAAAAATTTTTTCATTGGTATGACCATATCCTAAAACGAAGCGTATCGCATTAAGAACAAAGGAAAGGCCCTAACGCAGAGGGCAATAGAAAATTTACCATATTTGCCGTTCCATTGCAAGCCTTTTTCCACAGAAAACGCAAAAAATCACCGAAGATGCAGCCGCTGCGCCCATTTTTCCCCCTTTGGGAAGTGCCGCAGGTCGTCGGCAGTCACCGCGCCCAGCGCCAGCGCCAGAATGACGTAGACGGCGGCCGCGGCGGCAATGGCGGCGACTGTTGCCAGATTCTGGGAAATATAGCGGCCCAGCAGCGTATAGGCGGAGCGGGCGCCCAGCGCCATCACGACGGTGCACAGGCCTGGCCGCCACAGGCAGCGGAAGAAGTCCACCCTGCCCTTCATGCAGCGGTACACGGCGATCATGTTCAGCACCACGATCAGGGCGTAGCTGTACAGCGTGCCCACCGGTGCGCCACGGATGCCCATGTCGGGATTGCCCACCATCAGATAGTTGGTGACGATCTTCAGCACGCCGCCGGCCAGCAGCGTCCAGATGGGGACGCGCTCCTTGCCGTTGGCCTGCAAAATGCCGTGGGTCACCACCATCAGGCACACAAAGATGCTGGCGATGCCCAGCACCGTCAGGTGATAGGCGGCGGCCTGCGCCGTGTCCGGCACGGCGGGATATAAAAGCTGCAGGATCGGCCCGGCCAGTACGCTGAGGCCCGCGCCCATGGGGAAGGCCAGCAGCGCCGTGATCCGCAGGGCCGATGCGGTGAGCTGCCCGGCGGAGGTCTCGTCGCGGTGGGAGCGTGCCTGCGTGATGGCGGGGATCAGGGACACCGACAGCGGATAGATAAACGACGGCGGCAGCACGAACAGCGTCATGCCGAAGGTGTATTGGCCGTACAGCTCCGCGGCGGCCTTGGCGCTGAGGCCCAGGGTGGATTGCAGCGTGCCCAGCACCAACGACTGATCCAGCAGCGTCATCAGGCTCATGCCTCCGCCCGCCACAGTGATGGGTATGCCGATCTTTAGAAGGGCCTTCATGGTAACGCCCAGCCCGTCCGGCATGTCGTGGCCGGAGGGATGGAAGCGCCGCAGCGTCCCCAGCAAAAACAGGAAGCCCAGCGCCGTGCCGCAGGTGACGCCCGCAATAGCCCCGGCAGCGCCGATCTCCGGGGCTGCGCCGTTATGGAGCAGGAACCAACAAAGGCCCAGTCCGATGACCAGCTTGCAGGCGGATTCGATGATCTGGCTGACGGCGGTGGGGGTCATGTCGCCCAGCCCTTGAGTATAGCCCCGGATGGCGGAGGTCAGGCACACGCACAGCACCGACGGGGCCAGTACCCGGATGGCGGTGGCCGCCATGGGATCGTGGAGGATGCCCGCCATGGTCTCCGGCAGGCAGAACATCAGCGCCGAGAATACCAGACCTACGGTGCCCAGCAGCACCAGCGCCGCCCGGAACACCTGCCGGGCCTGCCGCTGCCGTCCCAGTGCGCAGGCGCTGGCCGTCAGCCGCGAGGCGGCCAGCGGCAGTCCCGCCGTGGACAGCATCAGCAGCAGGTTATACACGTTATAGGCGGCGTAAAAGTGGGCCATGCCCTGACTGTCCAGCAGGTTCCCCAGCGGGATCTTGTACAGGGCGCCCAGTACCTTGGTCACGGCCACCGCGCCCGCCAGAATGGCCGCGCCGCTCAAAAAGCTCTGTCTGCGCTGCAAGCCGTCACCTCCTTAAAAGGGTGTTATTGCGCGGGCAGCTGCGCTGCCCGCGCAATAACAAAATTATCTCCCTAAATTCTCCAGCATCTCCCGGTGGAACGCGGCGAACTTTTCCAGATCCGCTGCTACCTGCTCCTGCCGCTGGATGTACTCGGTGGGGTACTTGGGGTGGAAGACCCGCTCGATGCGGTCGTCCCGGCGGATATCCACCATCTTGGTGGAGCCGCCCGCGCCCAGGGACAGGATGCTGTGCAGCTCCTCCATGATGTAAATATTATACAGTCCCTCCGCGCCGGATATGCACCAGCCCACATTTTCAAAGCTGCCGGACATGTACTTCTGACGATAGAGGTAGTAGGGGGCGAAGCCCGCCGCCCGCAGCGTGGGGTCGGCGTAGTCCAGCATCTCCGCCACGGCCTCCGCCGAGGGGATGGGACTGCCCTCCAGCGTCAGGCGGCTGCCCTTTTTCAGGGCCAGCGTGTGGACGGTGATGTTGTCCGCGCCGCTTTTGATGCATTGATCCAGCGTTTTCCGGAAGCCCTCCGGCGTGTCGGCGGGCAAACCCGCGATGAGATCCATGTTCACATGGGGAAAGCCCATGGACGTGGCCAGCTCCATGGCGGCCAGAATGTCCGCCGCCGAGTGCCTGCGGCCGATGGCCCGCAGTACATTGTCGTCCAGCGACTGGGGGTTGACGCTGATACGGTCGGCCCCGTGGTCAAGGAGCACCTGCAATTTCTCCCGGTCGATGGTGTCGGGGCGGCCCGCTTCGATGCAGTACTCCACCGCATGGCTCATGTCGAAGCTGCGGTTCAGGTGGGTCAGCAGGTGATCCATCTGCTGGGCGGACAGCGTCGTAGGCGTGCCGCCGCCCATGTAGAAGGACTTGATGCGCAGGCCGGTGTCCTTCACCATTTGGGCCGCCAGCGTGATCTCACGTTCCAGCGCCTTCAGATACGGTTCCATCAGCTTGAAGGAGCGCTCCACCGCCTGCGACACAAAGCTGCAATAGGCGCAGCGGGTGGGGCAGAAGGGGATGCCGATGTACAGGGAGATGTCGTTGGGCGCCAGCGCCTCCTTGGCGGCGATGCCTGCCTGGGCCGCCTCGATGCACATGCGGCGGCGGGGTGCGGATACCTGATAGGTGCGATCCAGCTCGCGGTCGGCCTGACGGGGCGTCATGCCGCCGCGCAGCAGACGGGCCGCCAGCTTGGCGGGCCGCACACCCGTCAGGCTGCCCCACGCGGGAACGCGGCCCAGGATCTCCACCGACGCCTTGAAAAAGCTCATTTTCAGCGCCCGCTGCCGCAGTCCCTCCTGCTGATAGGGGGTCAGCGCGGGGTCGATGCGCACGCGGGAAAGACCGCGGCCCTCCCGCCCTTGATACCGGATGCGGGTGGTCGCGGTGGTGTAGGTATTTCCCTCGGATAATTTTACCCAGGCGCAGCTGTCCTCCTCCGCCTCCGGATCGTATACCGGACGCTCGTTGGGGAAGAAGGCCAGCAGATCCTGCTCGATGGCGTAACGGTCGTTATGACCGGTAAAGATCAGCTTCATACGTTCATGCCCTGCTTCATATAGGGGTTGTACTTCCGCTCATAGTCCATGTCGGTGGCGGAATCGTGGCCGGGATAGACGGTGTACTGGCCCTCCAGCGCGCCCAGCCGGGCCAGAGATTTCAGCATGGCCCGATAGTCGCCGCCGGGGAAGTCGCACCGGCCGCAGGAACCACGGAACAGGGTGTCTCCGGCGAAGAGCACGCCCTGCCCCTCCACCAGCAGACACACGGAGCCGTTGGAATGGCCGGGAGTCTCCAGCACGTCCAGCGTCAGGCCGCCTACCGTCAGCTTGTCGCCCTCCTTGTAGTACCGCTGGTTCTTCTCGCCCAGCCGGTGGAAGCGCAGCTCGCCGCCCATGCCGTCGGTCACGTCGCCCTCGTGGATATAGACCGGCAGCTCCGGCCATGTCTCCAGCAGGCCCGCCACGCCGGTGCAGTGGTCAAAGTGACCGTGGGTCAGCAGGATCATGATGGGCGTGCAGCCGCTGGAGGCGATCATGGCCTCGATGCGCTTGGGCTCGTCGCCGGGGTCGATGACGGCGCAGACGTTTGCCTCCTCGTCGCAGAGGATGTAGCAGTTGGTCATGATGGGGCCCACCATCAGAGAGAGTACCTTCATCCGCGTGCCCTCCTTACAGCTGGTCGGTATCCACCACCAGCGTCAGCGGGCCATCGTTCAGGCTGTCCACCTGCATATAGGCGCCGAACTCGCCGGTCTCGGTGTGGAAGCCCTTGGCGCGGCACAGCTCCACGAACTTCTCATACAGGGGGATGGCCACCTCGGGCCGCGCGGCGGCCAGAAATTCGGGGCGGCGGCCCTTCTTGCAGTTGCCGTACAGGGTGAACTGGGAAACCACCAGCAGCTCGCCCTTCACCTCGTCAAGGCCGCGGTTCATCTTGCCGTTCTCATCCTCGAAGATGCGAAGGCCCGTCAGCTTGTCCGCCAGCTTGACGGCCTGCGCCTCGGTGTCCTCGTGGGTGATGCCCAGCAGGATCAGGAAGCCCTCGCCGATCTGGCCGTGTACTTTTCCGTCGATGGTGACGGAGGCGTGCTTCACGCGGGTCAATACAGCGCGCATAATTTGTTCTCCTTTATACAGAATGTTATCGGATTGGTGCGTTTTTATAAGGGGTGACACCTGCCGTCAAGCCTGGACGGCATAGAAGCGGTAGAAATTGCGTAGGGCGGCATGACCACATGCCGCCGCGTGGCGATAAGCGTTCACTGTGCGGCGGGGTGTGGTCACCCCGCCCTACGGATCGTTGAGCGAAAGCCTTGCGCCAGTATTTTTTATCCCGCAGGCCGCGTTACCTTCATGACGCCCTGAATTTGCTCCAGGCGGTTCATGACGGTTTTCAGCTGGTCGCGGTCGCTGACCTCGATGCCCAGATCCAGCAGGCCGAAGCCGTCCGGCGTGGAGCGGGCGTTCAGGGACAGCACCCGGGTCTTGGTGGAGGACAGCACCGTGGACACGTCCACGATCAGGCTGATGCGATCCTTGGCCACGATCTGCAGCATGGTGTGATAGTTCTCGCTGGTCTTGTCGGCCCAGCTGACCCGTATCCAGCGGCCCGCCTCGGCGGGATTATCCTTGGAGCGCAGCACGTTGGGACAGTCCGACCGGTGGACGGATACGCCGTAGCCCCGGGTGATGAAGCCCACGATGTCGTCCCCCGGCACGGGAGAGCAGCACTTGGAGAACTTCACCAGACAGTTGCTGAGGCCCTCCACGATGATGCCGTGCTCGCCCTTCCGCTGGGGCACGGCGGGCCGCATCACCTCCGGCTGGCCCGCCACAGGCACCTCCGCCTGCCGCTCGGCCTGATGCTGGTGCAGGATACGCTGGATATCCTCCCGCAGACGGCCAATGACCTTCAAAGCCGTAACGCCGCCGTAGCCGATGGCGGCGTACATATCGTCCACGGAGTTGAAGCTGAGCTTCTTCAGCACGTTGGGTACGTTCTCGTCGGCCAGCAGCTCCTTCAAAGAGACCCCGGTGCGTTTCAGCTCCGACTCGAAGCTCTGGCGGCCATTGACGATGTTCTCGTCCCGCTTCTCCCGCTTGAACCACTGGCGAATTTTGCTGCGGGCGTTGCTGGAGCGGGCGATCTTGATCCAGTCGCGGCTGGGGCCGTGGGCGCTCTGGCTGGTGGTGACCTCCACCACGTCGCCGTTTTGCAGCCGGTGGTTCAGCGGCACGATGCGGCCGTTGACCTTGGCAGACACCATGTGGTTGCCCACGGCGGAGTGGATGTTATAGGCAAAGTCGATGGGGGTGGCCCCGGCGGGCAGGTTGATGACGTCGCCGTTGGGGGTGAACACGAACACCTCGTCGGCGAACATATCCACCTTCAGGGAGTGGATAAAGTCCTCGGCGTCGGCGCCCTCCTGATTTTCCAGCAGACGGCGTACCCACTCATAGCGGCCCTCGTCGCCGCCGCCCTGTCCGTTCTGCTTGTACTTCCAGTGGGCGGCGATGCCGTACTCCGCCACCTCGTGCATCTCCTTGGTGCGGATCTGTACCTCAAAGGGGATGCCGCTCTCGCCCACCACCGTGGTGTGCAGGCTTTGGTACAGGTTGGGCTTGGGGGTGCCGATATAGTCCTTGAACCGGCCCAGAATGGGCTTGAACAGGTCGTGGATAATGCCCAGCACGTTATAGCAGTCCGCCACCGTGTCCACGATGACACGGAAGGCGAACAGGTCGAACACGTCGTCCAGGCTCTTGTTCTGGGTGTACATCTTCCGGTAGATGGAGTAGGGGTGCTTCATGCGGCCATAGACGGTAGCCTCGATGCCCTCCTCCCGCAGCCGCGTTACGATCTGGTCGTGGATGGCGGACATGAAGCCGTCGTACTCCGCCGCCTTCTCGTCCAGCGCCTCGGTGATCTCCCGGTAGCCCACCGGGTCGAGATATTTCAGGCTGAGATCCTCCAGCTCCCACTTCATCTTCTGCATGCCCAGCCGGTGGGCGATGGGCGCGTAGATCTCCATGGTCTCGAAGGATTTCTGTTTCTGCTTCTCCGGCGTCTGATACTCCATGGTGCGCATGTTGTGGAGCCGGTCGGAGATTTTGATAAGAATGACCCGGATGTCCTTGCTCATGGCCATCAGCATCTTCCGCAGGTTCTCCATCTGCTCCTCCTCCTTGGAGGTGTAGTGGACGCGGGTCAGCTTGCTGACGCCCTCCACCAGATCGGCCACTGTGGGCGAGAACATCTTGGCCAGCTGCTCGTGGGTGGCGGCGGTGTCCTCGATGGTGTCGTGGAGCAGTGCCGCCTCGATGGATTCACTGTCCAGATGCAGCTCCTCCGCCACGATCTGGGCCACCGCCAGCGGGTGGGTCACGAAGGGGGAGCCGTCCTTGCGCAGCTGAGCGCCGTGCTGGTCGCGGGCAAACTCATAGGCCTGCCGGATCAGCGGAAAATTGGCCGAGGGGTTGTAGCCGCGGACGGTGTCCTCCAGATGCTGATACATGGCTTCAATATCCACGTTTTTGGTCATTGGCTGCCGCCTCCTCCCCGTCCGGTCTCCGCGTCGGTCAGACGCCGTATGTATATGGAATCCTCCAGCCGGACCTTCTTGTCCCGTCCGGCCAGCTGTATGTCAATGTCGTCGCCGTGTACCTCCAGCGTCAGCAGGCCCCGCTCCTGAAACACCGCCAGACAGAAGGCGCTGCGCAGGAAGCTGTCCGCCTTGTCCATGGCCGCCGACAGCGACCGCAGCAGCGGCAGATACGCCGTGTGCAGCGCGCCCTCCGGCGTCAGGTGTACCAGCGAGCGCCACACCGCGGCGTACTGCTCCCGTGAGGGCAGCATCCGGTGGGCGTTCCTGGCGGACACCGGTTCGCCGGCGGCGCATTGCTCCACCAGCGTCAGGCACTCCTGCTCCCGGCTGCTGGCCGAAAGAGAGGGCCGGATATCCACCATTTGCAGCTGCACCGTGCGGCTGCCCCGGAACTCGTTGACTTGCAAGTAAAAAGCCGCGTCCACCCGGTCGCCCTCGGCGCAGCCGCAGGCGGCGGAGGTGGTGGAAAAGAAAATGCCGTCAAATTGGGCGTTGCCCTTGCCCAGCCGCAGCTTAAGATGGCGGTTCTGGCCCACGTTCTGGGTGCGCAGCAGCGTGGCCCCCATGAGACAGAACAGAGGCCGGGCGTTGCCGCTGCCGTAAGGCTCCAGCGCTGCCAGCGCTTCCACCTCCTGTAACGTTACCCGGCCGGGCTGGCGGAGCTCCACGTCCACTTCCAGCGCCGATTCCGGCGTCTTGCCCACCCAGTATTCGGCGGCGTACTGGTTCATCCGTGCCCGGAAGGCGGGGATGTTGGCTTCGTCGATGGTAAAGCCCGCCGCCAGCTCGTGGCCGCCGAAGCCCAGCAGCAGGTCGGAGCAGCTCTCCAGCGCGGCGAACAGGTTGAAGCTGCCCCAGCTGCGGCAGGAGCCTTTGCCCACGCCGCCGTTGAGATGGATCATAAAGCTGGGCCGGGAGTATTTCTCGCTGAGACGGGAGGCCACGATGCCCACCACGCCTTGGTGCCATGTCTCCGACGCCAGCACCAGCGCCCGGCGCTGCTCCTCCGGCAGCTCCTCGATCATGGCTTCGGCCTGAGAATAGATGGTCTGCTCCACGCTCTGCCGTTCCCGGTTCAGGGCGCACAGGGCCTTGGCCAGCTCCTCCGCCTGGGCGGGATCCTGACACAGCAGCAGGTCGGCGGCCATGTCCGCCGCGCCCATGCGGCCCGCCGCGTTAATGCGGGGCGCCAGCACGAACCCGATCTGTACGGAGGAGATCTCCCGTCCGGCCAGCCCCGCCTCCTTCAGCAGGGCGTGCAGTCCGATAAAGTCCGAGCGATCCAGCGAGGCAAGGCCCCGCGATACGATGGTACGGTTCTCGCCGGTCATCTGCATCACGTCCGCCACCGTGCCGATGGCCGCCAGCGTGCAGTACCGGGAGAACAGGGCCTCCTCCCTGTCGGGGCCGCCCAGCGCCAGCACCAGCTTCAGTGCCACGCCGCAGCCTGCCAGATGCTTGAAGGGGTATTCGCAGTCGGTGCGGCGGGGGTCCACCACCGCGGCCGCCACCGGCAGCGTCTCCTTGCACTCGTGGTGGTCGGTGACCACCACGTCGATGCCGCGCTCGACGAGCTTCTCGAC
>CAVBAZ010000121.1:0-3963 GCA_963593515.1 Bacteroidaceae bacterium | reverse complement strand
GTCACCAGCAAGATCATGGGCTATGAGCCCAAAGAGGTCATGATCACCAACGCCGCCTACAAGCGCGGCTTCGGTGAGATGGATCTGGACAAGATCGAAGTCATCGGCGAAAAGGTGGAGAACGTCGCCAGCCGCTTCAAGCGCTCCTGCGAGGTGGAGATTGAGGGTATCCCCCAGAGCTTCAACCTGATCTTCAGCAAGGACGCCTGCACCGGCTGCCACAACACCGTCATCAGCGCCCTGATGGACATGAAGGCGCAGGATCTGTTCCCCTATCTGGAGAACATGAACGTCTGTGTCGGTCCCTGCACCGAGGAGATGCTGCCTGCCGATGCCAATGCCGACAACACCGTCTGCATCGGTATCTGCTGCAAGAAGCTGGCGGACGCCAAGGGCTTCCGCTGGGTCGTTGGCTGCCCTCCCGGAAATGCCGACGTGGTCAAGGGCATTCTGGGCGATCGTCTGGAGTACGGCGTGCGCTACAACTAAACTGCATCTTTCGGGCGGAGGCAACTCCGCCCGAAAGTCCTATCTGTCCTACGGGAGGTATTTCGATGAAAACTTTGTATCTGAACTGTGGCATGGGCGCGGCGGGCGATATGCTGACGGCGGCGCTGCTGGAGCTGATGCCGGATAAGGATGCGGCGGTGGCGGAGCTGAACGCCATCGGTATCCCCAATGTGGTCTACGGTTACGAGACGGTGACCCGCTGCGGCATCCGGGGCACCCATATGTCGGTGAAGGTGAACGGTGTGGAGGAATCCGAGGCCATGCATGACCATCACCATGACCACTGCCACGAGCATGAGCACCACCACGATCACGACCATGGAGAGCACCATCACCATCATCACACCGGAATGCACGGCATTGAGCACATCGTGCGGGATCATCTGAACCTGCCGGAGGCGGTGAAGGACGACGTGCTGGCGGTTTACGGCATGATCGCGGAGGCGGAGAGCCGCGCCCATGGCGTGCCCGTCACGGAGATCCACTTCCACGAGGTGGGCACCATGGACGCGCTGGCGGATGTCTCGGCGGTGAGCCTGCTGCTCCACAAGCTGGCGCCGCAGCAGATCATTGCCTCTCCGGTCTGCGTAGGCGGCGGACAGGTACGCTGCGCCCACGGCATTTTGCCGGTGCCAACTCCCGCTACGGCGTACCTGCTGCAGGGCATCCCGTTTTACAGCGGCACCATCAAAACGGAACTGTGTACCCCCACCGGCGCGGCGCTTTTGAAGCATTTCGTGTCCCGGTTTGGCGATATGCCCGTTATCACGACGCACGCCATCGGCTACGGCATGGGAACGAAGGAATTTGACGCCGCCAACTGTATTCAAGCCTTCTGGGGCGATACGGCGGAATAGGGATATACAAGATAAAAGGAATGACACGCTTCAAGCGTGTCATTCCTTTTATCTTATATGAGAGACTTATCGCACATTGTGCGGATAGCTTTTCATTAACGGCTATTGACATCTGCCGGTAATGTGGTTATAATTAAAATGCTTGATGCAGAACGCGCATTTCAAAACGAATATTTTTGTATAATGGAGGTGTTCATATGCCGCCGAAGCCGAAATTCACAAAAGAGGAGATCGTGCAGGCCGCGCTGGGGATCGTCTCCCAAAAGGGTGTGGAGGCGCTGACCGCAAAAGAGCTGGGCGACGCGCTTGGCAGCTCTGCCCGGCCCATCTTCACGGTATTCAACAGCATGAAAGAGGTGCAGGACGAAGTGCGTGCCGCCGCCATGCGCCGGTTTGAGAGTTATGCAGAGCAGAAGCTGCCAGATATGCCGCTGTTCAAGCAGGTGGGCATGCAGATGGTTCTGTTCGGCGTAAGAGAGCCGAAGCTGTATCAACTTCTCTTCATGCAGGAAAACCGCAACGCCGTCAGCTTTGACGACGTATTCGGAGAACTTGGTCCCACGGCGGAGACCTGTATCCGGTCGATCCAGGAAGAGCACCACATGAGCGAGGCGGAAGCAAAGCGGCTTTTTGAAAACGTATGGATCTATACGTTCGGGATCGGCGCCTTGTGTGCAACCCGAATGTGCCAGTTTTCGGAAAGAAAGCTCGGCGAAATGCTGTCCACCGAGTTTCAGGCCATGCTGCTGTTCGTGAAAACCAATGCAGAGGTAAAGTCATAATAAATATATGTAAGGAGGAAATGAAGCACTATGGAAGATTTTAAGTTCTCAACACTGGAGTACAAACGCCCCGATCTGGAGACCCGCCGCGCAAAACTGGTTGAATGGAAAGCCGCGGTCGAGCACGCGGAGAGTTACGAGGCGCTGCGCCAACTGCTCTTTGAGATCGACCGCGAGAGTGGCGAGCTGTTCACGCAGTATTCCGTCGCGCACATCCGCCACATGTTGGATACGCGGGACGAATTTTACGAGACGGAGATCCATTATCTGCAGGACACGCTGCCTACCCTCGGCAGCGCGGAGGTAGCGCTCAATGAGACCATTGCGGCCAGTCCCTTCCGCCCGGACATCGAGCAGGAATTTGGAAAGCAGTTTTTCGTGCGCATGGATCTGCAGAAAAAACTGTTCTGCGAGGCTAACGTTCCGCTGCGCCAGCAGGAGAGCCGCCTGACCAACGAGTATCAGAAGATCATGGCCACGGCGGAGATCCCGTTCGACGGCAAGACCCTGAACCTCTACGGCGTGCAGAAGTATTTCGAGCACCCCGACCGCGCGGTGCGTGCCGCCGCCGTCAAGGCGTATGCAAAGTTCTATGAGGATAACGAGCCGCGTCTGGAGGAGATCTGGAGCGAACTGATCCGCGTCCGTAACCAGATGGGCAAGAACCTCGGCTATGAGAACTATATCCCCGTCGGGTATCTGGAGCAGGGGCGCACGGACTACGGTGAAAAGGAGGTCGCGGCCTTCCGTGAGCAGGTGCGCACCGTTCTTGTGCCGCTGTGCCAGAAGCTCTACGACGCGCAGGCCAGGCGCCTCGGCGTCGACCATGTCATGTGGCACGACGAAAAGATGGTGTTCCCGGACGGCAACGCCGAGCCTGCGGGCGACGACGCCTTCATGGTCAGGACCGCGCAGAAGATGTACCACGAGATCAGCCCGGAGACCGGCGAATTTATCGATTTCATGATCGATCACGAGCTGATGGATCTGCAGAACAAGCCGGGCAAGGCTTCCACGGGCTATATGACCAGCCTGCCCAGCCTGAAAGCGCCCTTCGTGTTCTCCTGCTTCAACCACACCATCTTTGATATGCAGGTGCTGACCCATGAGCTGGGCCATGCTTTCGCGGGCTACATGGCCATGCGCAGCCAGCCGATCTCGGACTATTACAGCGAGTCCACCGACATCGCGGAGATCCACTCCATGTCCATGGAGCAGTTCGCCTATCCCTATGCTGAGTGGTTCTTCGGCGATCAGGCGGATAAGTTCCGCTTCGCGCATTTGCAGGAAGCGCTGACCTTCGTGCCCTTCGGCGTGGCGGTGGACGAGTTCCAGCACATCTGCTATGCCCATCCCGAGCTGACGCCCAAGGAGCGGACGTATCAGTGGCACCTGCTGGAGGAGAAGTATATGCCGTGGCGCCGCTATGAGAACGACGCCTTTCTGGAGCGCGGCGGCTACTGGTACCACAAGCTGCACATCTACCTCTATCCCTTCTACTACATCAACTATACGCTCACCACCATGGGCGCGATGGAGTTCAAGAAGAAGTACGCCGAGAACAAGCAGGCCGCGTGGGAGGACTACCTCAACCTTTGCAAGACCGGCGGCAGCCGCAGCTATCTGGAAACACTGCGCTATGCGAATTTGGCCAATCCCTTCGAGGAGGGCTCCGTCTAGCGTGCCTGCGGCTATGCGGAGAAGATCCTGCTTGAGCAGATCGCGGAGCAGGAGCGGCAGGCGTAACGCGGCCTTTGGGAAGTCCAATGGTATGAAGTCAAGTAGGTGATGCAAGAAAATTTTGAAGAAAAGCG
>CAVBAZ010000120.1:0-2988 GCA_963593515.1 Bacteroidaceae bacterium | reverse complement strand
GCACCAAAAAAGAGCAAGTCGCAAGACTTGCTCTTTTCTGTTCAAGCCCTTCGGCAAAGGAGATACTTATGGAGATCCTCTATCAGGATAACCGCATCGTGGTAGCGGTCAAGCCCGCCGGGGTACTGTCCACCGACGAGCCGGGCGGCATACCCTCCCTGCTGCGGCAGGCGCTGAATACCGACTGCATCCGTACCGTCCACCGGCTGGACGCCCAGACCGGCGGCGTGATGGTCTTTGCCCGCAGCCGCATGGCGGCGTCTCTGCTGTCCCGGCAGGTACGGGAGCGTCAATTCAGCAAACACTATCTGGCGGCAATACACGGCACGCCGCAGCCGCAAAGCGGTGAAATGCGTGACCTGCTGGGCCGGGACAGCGTCCGCCGCGTCACCTATGTGGCGGATACACCCTCCGCCGACACGCGGGAGGCCCTGCTGACCTATGAGACATTGGGCACCGTGGACGGTATCTCTCTGGTACGGGTGCAGCTCCACACCGGCCGCACCCACCAGATCCGGGTGCAGTTTGCTTCGCGGGGTCTGCCGCTGGCGGGAGACCGCAAGTACGGCATGCCGGAGGACGATACCACCCCGCTGGCCCTGTGGGCGTATCAGTTAAGCTTCACCCATCCCCAGACCGGGCAGGAGATGTCCTTCACCTGTCCGCCGCCGGAAGCAGAGCCGTGGACAAGGTTTGAGGGTGTAAAATCCTTATGAAGCGGCGGGGTGAGGTCACCCCGCCCTACGCATCAACTATCAATAGAATTTCGTAGGGCGACATGACCACATGCCGCCGTTTTTATCGTGCCGCGCAGCGGCACACCTCAGTTTTTCACTTTTCACTTTTCTCTCTTCTCTCAAAAAAGCAGTCCGCTGCGGATGCAGCGGACTGCTTTTTTATTTCACATACAGCCACACGGCCAGCGCGATCTGTGCCAGCAGGATCAGAGGGATGCCCCACACGAAGTACCAGTGCTTCGTCTTGTGATGGAACACCCGCATGCCCAGCAGTGCGCCCAGACTGCCGCCCAGCAGCGGCAGCAGGAACAGCGTCTTTTCCGGCACGCGCCATGCGCCCCGCTTGGCCTTGGCCTTATCGATCCCGTACACCGCGAAGGTCACCAGATTGATGACGGCCAACCAGACCAGCAGCACCGTGCCCCAGCCTCCGGTAAACGCCGTCAGCGGGCCGTCCGCGCTGCTGATGATACCCATGGACAGCGTTCTCACTTGCCCAGCTTCGCCAGCTGGCAGGCGGTCTTGGCAGCCAAGCGGGCGTTGTTATACACCAGCTGGATGTTGGCATCCAGACTGCTGCCGCCGGTGATGTCCTTGATCTTGGCCAGCAGGAAGGGCGTGGTGGCCTTGCCGTGGATGCCCTGCTTCTTGGCATCCTCCACCGCCTCGTCGATGGCCTTGTTGATGACGTCGGCGTCCATGGAATACTCCTCGGGGATGGGGTTGGTCACCAGCATGCCGGTCTTGAGACCCATCTCACGCTGGGCGTGGAGGCGGCGGCCAGCTGCTCAGGGGTGTCCAGACGATAGTCCACGCCGAAGCCGGACTTGCGGGTATAGAAGGCGGGCAGCTCCTCGGTGCCGTAGCCGATGACAGGCACGCCCTTGGTCTCCAGATACTCCAGCGTCAGGCCCAGATCCAGAATGGACTTGGCACCGGCGCACACTACCATCACAGGGGTCTGGGCCAGCTCCTCCAGGTCGGCGGAGATGTCCATGGTGGTCTCGGCACCGCGGTGCACGCCGCCGATGCCGCCGGTGGCGAACACAGAGATACCGGCCATGTGGGCGATCATCATGGTGGTGGTGACGGTAGTCGCGCCATCCTTGCCCAGCGCCACCAGCACCGGCAGGTCGCGACGGCTGGCCTTGGTCACACCCGCGCCGGTCTTGCCCAGATAGTCGATCTCCTCAGGAGACAGACCGGCCTTCAGGCGACCGCCGATGACGGCGATGGTAGCGGGCACCGCGCCGTTTTCCCGGATGATCTTCTCCACGTTCAGGGCCGTCTCCACATTCTGGGGATAAGGCATGCCGTGGCTGATAATGGTGCTCTCCAGCGCCACCACGGGCTTACCGGCAGCAAGGGCCTCCTGCACCTCAGGGGCAATATCCAGATAACGATTCATAATCAAAGCTCCTCCTTATTGAGTATATAGTCAATGTTTTCCCAGCTCATACCGGGGTGAATGGTCTCCTCAGACGTACAGGCCAGCGCGCCCGCGCCGATGGCCAGCCGTGCGCACTCCCGCAGCGGCTTGCCGTGGGTGATGCAGGACGCCAGCGCCGCCGCCATGGCGTCGCCGCCGCCGGTGGCGTTGGCCACCTTCACATGGGGGCAGGGGAAGCGGGCCGTCTCGCCCTCCGCGTTCTTGGCGAACACGCCGTCGCCGCCCATGGAGATATACACCTGCCGCAGTCCTGTGGCCAGCAGTTTGTCCGCCGCCCGCTCCACATCGGCATCCGTTTCGATCTTCACGCCGCTGAGCAACTCCGCCTCCATACGGTTGGGTTTCAGTGCCGTCAGCTTGCCCAGCACGGGCTTCAAACGGGGCGCCTTGATGGTGGACACCGGATCGGCCAGAATGGGCGCGGTGCAGTGCTCGCACAGCCATTGCAGCGACACCTCCGGCAGATTGGTCTCTACCACCACCAGACCGGCATGGTTGATGTAGTCCATCCGCTGGCGCAGGAAGTCCGGCGTGATGTGGTCGTAGATGTCCATATCGTTGACCGCCAGCGCCATATCGCCGTCGCAGTCGTCGATGAAGAGATAGGTGCCGGTGCGGCCGCCGGGGATGACAGCGCTGTGGGTCAGGTCAAGGCCGATGGCGGCGGCGTTGTCCCGCACGCTCTGGGCAAAGCTGTCCTGTCCCAGCACCGTCACCATGGAGACCTGCTCGCCCAGCAGGCACAGGTTGTGGGCGATGTTGCGGCCCACGCCGCCAAGTGACGTGGTCACCTTACCGGGG
>CAVBAZ010000119.1:0-4472 GCA_963593515.1 Bacteroidaceae bacterium | reverse complement strand
TACCAACACCCTGTCGGTACTGGAGGTCACAGGCGCAGTCCTGCGGCAGGCCATGGAGCGCAGCGCGGAATACTTTACCCGGAATGATGACGGTATGCTTCGGGTCTCCGACTGCTTTCTGGAGCCAAAGGTGGAGCACTACAACTACGACTACTACATGGGCGTATCCTACACCTACGATATCTCCCGCCCGGTGGGACAGCGGGTCACCGCGATGACCGTGGACGGAAAGCCGGTGGCGGCGGACGATGTATTCACCATCTGTCTGAACAGCTATCGGGCCAGCGGCACCGGCGGTTACGACTGTTATACGGGCTGCCCCGTGGTGCGGGAGATCGGCACGGAGATGTCCGATCTGATTCTGGACTACTTCAAGCAGTTCGGCGACGCTATGCCGGATATTCACGGAGAATTTCAAGTCCTGTCATAATGAGCAAGCGCCCAGCCATATGGCCGGGCGCTTGTCCCTTTGCGCGGAGGTTCGCCTATGATCGAAGTGGGTGGACATCTGCCTGTGTTTCTGATATGATGGTACCAACAAGGAGGGTCGTCTATGAGCACACTGGAGCTTCGGAACGTAACATATACCTATTAGACGCAATATCAGAAGGTGGACGCCCTGAAGGGCATCAGCCATTGCTTCGACGCGGGACTGCTCCACGCGGTGGTGGGCCGCTCCGGCAGCGGCAAGACCACGCTGCTGTCCCTGATGGCGGGGCTGGATCTGCCTACGTCGGGCGAGGTGCTGTGCGGCGGTGTCAGCACCGCCGCCCTGTCGCTGGAGCAGTACCGGCGGGAGAAGGTGGCCGTCATCTACCAGAGCTTCCGCCTGTTCCCACTGCTGACCGTGGCGGAGAACGTCATGTACCCCATGGAGCTGCGGGGCATGAAGCCCCGTGAGGCCCGGACGCGGGCGGCGGAGCTGACGGCGCGGGTAGGTCTGCCGGACACGGCGCTGGATCGCTATCCCACTATGCTTTCCGGCGGTGAGCAGCAGCGTGTGGCCATCGCCCGCGCACTGGGCATGGACACGAAGATCCTGCTGGCCGACGAGCCCACCGGCAATCTGGACACCGCCAACAGCGACAACATTTTCCGCATCCTCCAGCAGCTGGCCCACGAGGAGGGCTACTGCGTCATCGTCGTCACCCACGACATGGCGCTGGCCGCCAAGGCTGACCGGATATTGGAGCTGCGGGACGGCGCGGTGGTTTCCGGCGGGGAGGGCGCGCAATGATCATCCGCAACGGTATACGCTCCACCCTCCGGGCCAGAGGGCGGACGGCGCTGTTCGCCGCGCTGATCCTGAGCCTGACGCTGACGCTGGTGCTGGGCTTGGGCATGTGGGCCTATTGCAGCGACACGCTGGCGGAGATGGAGGAGACCTATACCTCTGTGGCGCTGCTGGAATATCTGGGGCAGGACTACCCCGACGGCAACGTGGCCGACGAAAACGCCCGGCAGGCGGCATCCGCGCTGGACGACAACGCGATCGCCGCTATCGACGGTGTGGAGCGCTGGGAGCGGAACGACCGGGCGCTGGCCGCCATGGAGGGCTATCTGCGCAGCGCCGGGGACATTCCCTACGGCGATCAGGCGGTGCTGGATATTTTCAACCTGATCCCCCGGTACGATTTCGCCCAGCTGTCGGAGGACGAGCTGGCCGATAACTATGTGGCGACGGACTATGACAGCATGACCTGCCGCATCCACATCAGCGGTATTCTGGGCGGCGACGCGGCGGTGCCGCTGTATAGTCCCTACAACGTGGCCAACGCGGTGGAGGATGCCTATGTGGTGGTGACGTACTTCGGCGACGCATCGCTGGTGACGCCGGAGGGGCGCATCGACCTGTGGAACACGGGCCGCAATGTCGCCGCATACATCTATAACGCCGCCGGCGATACCTACCAGAGCGACGACCTTGTACTGGTGGGCTATGACGCCATCGTGTCCCGCTGTCTGTACTCACTGGAGGGAAGAGAGGGCGTCGCCGTTACCATTGAGCTGGGCGACAGCGACTTTGTGGGCGAAAAGGGCAAGCATTACCTGATCCACGGACAGTTCGTGGAGACGGGCATGGCCAACCGCACGCTGGTCATCACGGATTTCTACGACGGCTGTGAAACGAAGCCCTACGCGGAGATCAGCGGCGCTGACGATCCGCTGATGAAAGACAGCCTGTTCACCCAGTTTGCACAGCACTGCCGGATGGCCAACAACTATGTGGCGCTGGAGAGCAGCGACGACATTCCTGCGCTGGAGGTGTTCCAGCAGGGCTACCTGACCCTGCGGGAGGGCCGGTTCCCCGCCGCAGGCGAAAAGGGCGTGTGCGTGGCGGACGGTGCGCTGGTTGACGCCTGCGGGCTGAAGGCCGGTGACACCATCGACCTGACGCGGATGACCTCCGCCGATGGCGACCGCTTCGATCTGACGGTGTCGGATGAGGTGCGGACGCTGACCATTGTGGGCGTCACCAACGCATTGAAGGAATATGAGGGCACCGTGTGGGTGTCCGGCGCGGAGGGCGGCTTCGGTGAGCCGCTGTTCGACTATCAACTGGGACGGGCCGTGCTGGATAATAAGACCGCCCGTCAGGCGGCGGATGCCTTACAGGCCATGGCGCCGGACGGCGTGCGGGTCACGCTGTACGATCAGGGCTACTCCGCCGCCGCACAGCCGTTGGAGGCCATGGAGTCCACCGCATCGGCGGTGACGCTGGCCGCCGCCTGCGGCACGCTGGCGGTGTTGGTGCTGTTTGCCTATCTATTCGTGGGACGGCAGCGGGAAACCGTGTCCGTGCTGATGTCGCTGGGCACGCCTGCCCGCGGCATCCGGCTGTGGCTGCTGTCCGGCGCGGCTGTTGTCGCCGGTGCGGCGGCGGTACTGGGCGCGGCCATTGGCGGCCTGACCCTGCGCGGGATGCTGCGTCTGGCGCTGTACGCCGCCCAGAGTCTGTATGCCGTGGATCAGCGGTACAGTCAGGCGGCGGTGGGCATGACGCTGGAGCAGCCGGAACCGCTGTCCGCGCCGGTATGGCCGGCACTGGCCGCCGGAGGGGCGGTGCTGGTGCTGGCACTGGCGCTGTGCCTTGCTTTCCTGCATCAGGCCCGGCAGCAGAACGCCCCCAAGCGGGGCCGGATGTCTGTGCGGGTGCCGAAGGAGGGTACCTCCGTGGCAGGTCAGGGGCCGATGCGTTTCGCCCTGCTGTCCGCCCGCCGCGGCGGATGGCGCTCTATGGTGGTCCCAGCGGCGGCGCTGGTGCTGTCCCTGTTTCTGGGACTGCTGGCCGGTACGGCGGAGGGCTGGAGCCGCCAGACCGACGCCCTCTATGAGAGCAGCACCCTGACCGGTCAGGCGGTGAGCACCAATGGCCGCTGGAACACCAACCTGCTGGTACCGGCAGATGCCGCCAGAACGCTGTGGAAGTCCGGCATGCTGTCGGAGATGTCGGCCAGCATTGGATGGCATTACTGGCGCTCGGATGAGATCCCCCGCTTCGCGGAGAACAGCTTCGGGCAGCAGCGGCGGCAGGCGTGGATCGCCAGCCAGCCGCAGGTGGTGGCACTGAACCGCATGAACGCCGCTCCGGCCTATATGAACAGCCAGCCGTCTGCGGTGACATGGCTGGACGGCTGGGACGAGAGCTTCCTGTCCGACCGCGCCTATCAGCCGTTCTACCATGCGCTGACGCCCGGCTACGGTGGCCTGTACGGCGACGAGCCCCAGACGTATCCCTGCATCGTGGGCGCGGACTACGCGGCTCAGCGGGGACTTGCGCCGGGTGACACCTTCTTCGTGTGGATATCATGGAGCACCATGAACCGCACCATGGAGTCGGCGGTGACGCTGCGCATCGTGGGCACGGTGAATCAGGCCGGTATGGCGGAGGATATCTATGTGCCCTTCGGCTTCTGGGGCGATCCCGCGTGGCTGGACGGGGAGGCGGATGTTCTGGAGCCGGGTGAGCGGCCCGACTTCACGTTCACCGGCCGGGAAACCATGGAGAAGTATTTCTACGGCACCACCAATTATGGCACCTGCACCTTCACGCTGCGCTCGGCCTATGAGCTGGAGCCGTTCCGGCAATATCTGGCGCAGCAGGAATTCAGTCAGGTGCGCACCGCCGGAAAGAACCGTACCACGCTGCTTCTGCTGGACCAGAGCTTTACCGAGACGGTGGGGGCGCTGGGCCGCTATATCACGTTCAGCCGTATCCTGTTCCCGGCCCTGTTCGTGATGGTGGGGCTGATGGGCTTCCTGATCTCGTGGCTCATGATAAACGGGCGGCGGATGGAGTTCGCCATCATGCGGGGACTGGGCGCCTCGAAAAAGCGGGTATTCGCCTCGTTCTTTCTGGAGCAGGCGCTGCTATGCCTGTGCGGCTGCGTTTTGGGCTGCATCGGGCTGTTGTTCCTGTCCGGCGGCGTGGTCAAATGGCTGGCGGTGCTGGCGTTCCTGCTATGCTATCT
>CAVBAZ010000118.1:0-4061 GCA_963593515.1 Bacteroidaceae bacterium | reverse complement strand
GTACTGCCTGGAGGGCTGCGACGAGATGCCCATGGGCGAGGAGGACCGCGGCGAGTGCGAGCGTGAGGGCATCACCATCCACGCGGGATGGGGCCAGACGGAGATCGTGGAGCAGGACGGCAAATGCGCCGGTATCCGCTTCCGCAAGTGCCTGTCCGTGAAGAATGCCGAGGGCCGCTTTGACCCCAAGTTCGACGATGCCGTTACCGAGGAGACTGCCTGCGACGTGGTGCTGTACTGCATCGGCCAGAAGGTGGAGTGGAAGGAGCTGCTGACGGGCACGAAGGTGGAATTCAACCCCAACGGCACTGTGAAAGCCGACCCCGTCACCTATCAGACCGCCGAGCCGGACATCTTCGTAGGCGGCGACGCCTACACCGGCCAGAAGTTCGCCATCGACGCCATCGCCGCCGGTAAGCAGGGCGCGGTGTCCCTGCACCGCTGGGTGCAGCACGCTACGCTGACCATCGGCCGCGACCGCCGCCAGTTCATTGAGCTGGACAAGGAAAACGCCCTCATTGCCATCGACAGCTATGACAATACGCCCCGCCAGCAGATCGGCTATAACGAGGCGCTGCGCAAGACCTTCCGGGACGAGCGCGTGGCCTTTACCGAGGAGCAGGTGAAGAAGGAGACAGCCCGCTGTCTGGGCTGCGGCGCCAGCATCGTGGATCCCAACAAGTGCATCGGCTGCGGCATCTGCACCACCAAGTGCGCCTTTGACGCCATCCACCTGCACCGTGAGCGCCCCGAATGCAGCACCATGTATAAGTGTGAGGATAAGATGAAGGCCATCCTGCCCTATATGATAAAGCGCAACTTCAAGATCAAGCGCGCCGCCAGAAAGAGCAAGTGATATGCACGAACTGGGGATCGTATTTCACGTCATCAAGACCATCGAGCAGGTGGGGGAGGAGCAGGGGCTGCAGAACGTGGCCTCCGTCACGCTGGAGCTGGGCGAGGTGTCCGGCGCCATTCCCCACGAGCTGGAGAGCTGCTGGGACTGGGCGGTGAAGCGGACGGAGCTGATGCCCGACGCCAAGCTGCGCATCGAGACCATCCCGGCGGTGACCCACTGCGGCAGCTGCGGGCAGGACTATGCCACCGTGCCGCAGGGCCGTACCTGCCCCCACTGCGGCAGCTGCGATACATGGCTGATCCGGGGCGATGAGATCAACATCAAGGAGATCGAGGCGATATAATGGAACGATACAAGATCATCGAAGTGAAGGAAAGCGTGTTTGCCAATAACGACCGTGAGGCGGTACGCCTGCGGGAGGACTTGAAGCGGGATAAGACCTTCCTGCTGAACCTGATGTCCTCTCCCGGCAGCGGCAAGACCACCACGCTGCTGCGCACCATCGAGACGCTGAGGGACGAGCTGCGCATGGGCGTTATGGAGGCGGACATCGACTCGGACGTGGACGCGGAGAAGATCGCCGGAGCGGGCGTGAAGTCCATCCAACTCCACACTGGCGGCATGTGCCATCTGGACGCGGGCATGACGGAGCAGGGTCTCAAGGAGATCGGCACCGCCGATCTTGATCTGGTGGTGCTGGAGAACGTGGGCAATCTGGTTTGTCCCGCGGAGTTCGACACCGGCGCGGTGAAGAACGCCATGATCCTCTCAGTGCCGGAGGGCCACGACAAGCCCCTCAAATATCCGCTGATTTTCACGGTGTGCGACGCGCTTATTATCAACAAAATTGACGTGCTGCCTTACTTTGACTTTGACATGGACAAGGTGGTGGAGTACGCCCACATGCGCAATCCCAAATTGAAGATATTCCCCATCTCTGCCAAGACCGGCGAGGGTGTGGACGCATGGTGCGATTGGCTCCGCCAGCAGGTGAAGGACTGGACAAATTGAAAGAAGGACGGTACTCGGCAGAGTACCGTCCTTCTTTTATCGCTCAGACCCGGTGCAGGATGGCATCCAGATCCTGCTGGGGTGCGGTGATGGGCTGGAGCCCATAGGCGTCTACCAGCGTTTTGACCACCGTCTCAGATAGAAAGGCGGGCAGGGTGGGGCCGAGGTAGATATTTTTGACGCCCAGCGCCAGCAGGCTCAGCAGGATGCACACCGCCTTCTGCTCATACCACGACAGCACCAGCGTCAGCGGCAGATCGTTGACGGTGCAGCCGAAGGCCTCCGCCAGCGCCAGCGCAATGCGCACGGCGCTGTATGCGTCGTTGCACTGGCCCACGTCCAGAATACGGGGGATACCGCCGATCTCGCCCAGATCCAGATCGTTGAACCGGAACTTGCCGCAGGCCAGCGTCAGCACCAGAGAATCCATAGGCGTGCGCTTGACAAACTCCGTGTAGTAGTTGCGGCCTGGGTGAGCGCCGTCGCAGCCGCCCACCAGAAAGATGTGCTTCACCGCGCCGCTTTTGATGGCCTCGATGATCTGGGGCGCCTTGTCCAGTACGGCGGCGTGGGCGAAGCCGGTGGTCACCATATGGCCGCCGTTGACGCCGCTCATGCTCTGGTCGGTCTGATAGCCGCCCAGCGCCTGCGCCTGACGGATGAGCGGGGAGAAGTCCTTGTGGCCCTGCGCGTCGGCGGAAATGTGCCGCAGTCCGTCATAGCCCACTACCGAGGTGGTATAGACACGGTCGGCATAGCTGGGACGGGGCGGCATCAGGCAGTTGGTGGTGAACAGCACCGGCGCGGGGATATCCGCGAACTCCTTCTGCTGGTTCTGCCATGCCGTGCCGAAGTTGCCCGCCAGATGGGGGTACTTCTTCAAGCCGGGATAGCCGTGGGCGGGCAGCATCTCGCAGTGGGTGTAAACGTTGACGCCCCGTCCGGCGGTCTGCTCCAGCAGCTGGTGCAGGTCATCCAGATCGTGGCCGGACACCACGATGAAGGGGCCTTTCTTCACGTCGATGTTGACGCGGGTGGGCACTGGGTCGCCGAAGGTCTCTGTGTTGGCCCGGTCCAGCAGCGCCATGCACCGGAAATTGATCTGGCCGAACTCCATGATAAGGGCCAGCCATTCCGCTACGCTGTGCTCCTGCGCCAGCGCGGCAAGCCCCTTATAGAACCACTTTTCCACCTCCTCGTCGCGATAGCCCAGATTCATGGCGTGGTGGGCGTAGGCCGCCATGCCCTTCAAGCCGAACAGCAGCGTGGCGCGCAGGGAGACAGTGTCTGTCTCACCCTTCCAGAGCCATGCGCTGTCCTCGTCGGCGGTGGAGCCGCCCTGCCGCCGCAGCGCTTCGATGACCCGGTCGGTAAAGGCCCGGATGGCGGCGTTGTCGAAGTTTACGTTGGTCAGTGTGGTGAACAGTCCGTCCGCCAGCAGCCTTGTGACCTCCGGCGGATATTCCTCCCGCTGGCGGCAGACCTCCGCCAGACGGATCAGACGGCAAACCAGCTTGTCCTGCAAGAGGGCAGTCTCCGGCTGCTTGCCGCATACACCGGTCTTGACGCAGCCGCTGCCGCCGGCGGTCTGCTGACACTGAAAGCAAAACATTTCTGACATGGTACATACCTCCTGTGATGGTTGCAGGTAGTATGTGCCATTTTGGAAAGGAATATCAACAGACAAATAGAAATGGCACGCTTTTGCGTGCCGTTTCTATTTGATGTAAGAGAGAAAACAGGTTGTCGGCAGTTTTTCAGGCGGCGGCGTGGCTGGGCTTGAACACGCGGGCGTTGTCGCGCTCCTCACGCGCCCGCTCCATCAGGTTGGCCTTTGCGGTGCTCCAGGTGAACACAGCGCCCAGCAGCAGGGGCAGGTAGCCACCGGCTTCACGGACGGGGGCGTCAGCGGCGGTCATCAGAAAGGCGGTCGCCACCACCAGCATGAGGGAAACGATAGAGATCATAATGTAAGTGTTAATGTTTTTCATGGTAGTGTCCTCCTTGAAAAATTATTTTTTAGGGGTCTCTTGCTTCTGTGACCATATAGTAGAATAATTAACAAGAAAAGTAAAGCTAAGGAATGTTATAACTCATATCAGTATCACTGTTAGCTGAATAGGGTGCGCAGACAGGCAAGTTAGTGTAAAGTTTTCGTTGGCAAAATAAAAAGGAAAGCGGATAAACCGCT
>CAVBAZ010000117.1:0-5993 GCA_963593515.1 Bacteroidaceae bacterium | reverse complement strand
CAAACAACAAACCGGCATGACCGCAACGGTCATGCCGGTTTGTTGTTTGTTCAGGAAGACGCAATAAAAAAGTTCCGGTGCAATGCACCGGAACTTTTTATGTACTTTGGTACGTTGGATGGCGTTCGGCTTAGAAGCAGCCCTGCTCCATCATAGCCTCGGCAACCTTCTTGAAGCCAGCGATGTTGGCACCGGCGACCAGATCGTAACCCAGACCGTACTCCTCGGCGGCCTCGGCGGACACCTTGTGGATGTTCTCCATCATCTTGTGCAGCTGATGGTCGACCTCGTCGGCAGTCCAGACCAGACGCTCGGAGTTCTGGGACATTTCCAGAGCGGAGACGCCCACGCCGCCGGCGTTAACAGCCTTGGAGGGAGCCACGATGATGCCCTTCTGCTGACGCAGGAAGTTCAGGGCCTCGTTGGTGGTGGGCATATTGGCGACCTCGATGTAGTACTTCACGCCGGAAGCAGCGATCTTCTCAGCGGACTCCATCTTAACATCGTTCTGCATAGCAGCGGGCATGTAAACGTCAACATCCTTGACGCCCCAGCACTTCTCGCCAGCGACGAACTCGCAGCCGAACTTGTCAGCATAAGGCTTGCAGTGCATAGGATCCTTGGCGCGCATCTCGAGGATGAAGTTCAGCTTCTCGTCGGTGATAACGCCGTCGGGATCGTGAACGTAACCGTCGGGACCTGCGAAGTAGGTGACCTTGGCGCCCAGCTGAGCGGCCTTCTTCATGATGCCCCAGCCCACGTTGCCGTAACCGGAGATAGCGATACGCTTGCCCTCGATGGTGTCGTTCTCGTGCTTCAGGACTTCCTGCAGATAGTACATAGCGCCGTAGCCGGTGGCCTCGGGACGGATCAGGGAGCCGCCGTAGCTCATGCCCTTACCGGTCAGAACGCCGTTCTCCCACACGCCCTTCAGGCGGCGGTACTGGCCATACAGGTAGCCGATCTCGCGGCCGCCCACGCCCATGTCACCGGCGGGAACGTCGATGTCGGGCCCGATGTAACGATACAGAGCGGTCATGAAGCTCTGGCAGAAACGCATGACCTCGGCGTCGGACTTGCCGGCGGGATCGAAGTCGGAACCGCCCTTGGCGCCGCCGATGGGCAGGCCGGTCAGGCTGTTCTTAAAGGTCTGCTCGAAGCCCAGGAACTTGATGATGCCTTCGTACACGTTCTTCTGGAAGCGCAGGCCGCCCTTGTAGGGGCCGATCGCGCCGTTGAACTGGCAGCGCCAGCCGCGGTTGGTGTGCCACTGACCATTATCGTCGCACCACACAACACGGAAGGTGAACATACGCTCGGGCTCGACCATACGGCCCAGCAGATCGACCTTCTCATACTCGGGGTGCTTCTCGATCACAGGCTCCAGAGAGGACAGAACTTCCTCAACGGTCTGGACGAATTCGGGCTCATTGCCGTGCTTGGCCTTGACGTTTTCCAGCACGCTTGCCAGATAAGCATTCATAATAATTGCCTCCTCAAATTTTATTCCTCAGTGTTTTGGGGAACGTTTGACGGACCCTATTCCATCGCCTTTGATGATAACACGGTTTTCGGGATTTCTCAAGAGGAAACCGACGAATTATCCGACGAGCGTTAGTAAAATTTCAAGTGGAAAATTTGTGCAAAATGTCGTTTTGCCGTTTAAAGTGCAACACGCCCTTGCGTTTTTTAGCGGGGAAGGGGTTGTTTTTCCTTATGGCATCTTGACATTTTCCACCGATAGCTTATAATAAGTTGTCGGCTGGATGCCGACCCGACCGATTCAGGGAAAAGGAGATTATAATAATGACATATACCATGACCATCGCCGGTTTGAAGCGTGAGCTTCCCATCTGTAAGGTAAATGATGATCTTTACATCGGCGCGTTCATCTGCTTCGGCGACGCCGAGGTCACCGTGGCCGCCGCCGCCGAAATGCTCAAGCGGCTGGAAGGCATTGAATACGACTATCTCTTTACCGCCGAGGCCAAGTCCATTCCTCTGATCCACGAGATGGCCCGTCAGAGCGGCGCAAAGAAGTACTTTATCGCCCGCAAGGGCCCCAAGGTCTACATGCCCGACCCCATTTCCGTGGCGGATCAGTCCATTACCACGCTGGCCCAGCAGATGCTGTATCTGGGCAGCGACGACGCAGAGCTGATCCGGGGTAAGAAAATCGTCATTATGGATGACGTGATCTCCACCGGCGGCAGCCTGAAGGCCATGGAGGCGCTGGTACACAAGGCCGGCGGCGAGGTGGTGGCCAAGATCGCCGTGCTGGCCGAGGGCGGCGCGGCGGACCGCAAGGACATCATGTTCCTTGGCAAGCTGCCTGTGTTCAATGCCGACGGCACGGTGAAGGGCTAAGAAAACCGGCATGAAGTGGAATATATTCAAGTGCAGCGAGAAAATACGGTCTTATACATATCCGGTCATTAAGATCGTTTTATGCATTCTATTGATTATATTTCTGATAAACAGAAACCACTTCTTTGTGATCCAATCTTCTTTTTGGGAGATCGTTGTCAGGATCATCTGCTTCCAGATCATAATATTGGCCGTACTGTGCATTTATATATCCGCGGCAGAGATGATCCTGCTCCGCGAACGCAGGGCGACAGCTGCGGTATCAGATTTGCCGGAAGGCAAGGACTATCGTATAGATGATTTGGTGTCGCTTCTGGAATCGAACGATATTATTGAGATCACCGCTGCTATGGATGACAAAGTGATCCGTTTCGGTGCCAGTTCGGATTGCCGTCCCGGCGACGCGCACTTTTTTGACAAGTCTTACTATATCGACGATAAAGCCGATATCGGTATTGACGAAGTAAAGCAAGCGCTGAAGCGTTGTACGGATAACGACCTGATTCGCGTATTGACCATTGATGATATCCCGGTTAGCAATGATTCGTACGCAAGCACATAATGCAGAAAAATGCAAAACCACTGATATTGCTATTCGCAATATCAGTGGTTTTGTTGCAATACGATGTCCGTAGCGAAGCGGTAGGAAGCAGCTTGTTTGATGGCGAGGTGATAGGATGGGCGCATGGGGAACTTCCTTATATGAGAACGATACGACCTGCGATATCAGGGCCGACTATATTGATAAGTTGAAGCGGGGAAAGAGCAGCGAAGAGGCGACAAACGAGCTGATATGCCAAAATCGGGAGATCATGGGTGACGTTGAAGAAGAACCGCTGTTCTGGTACGCACTGGCGAATACGCAGTGGGAATATGGCAGGCTGCTGCCGGAGGTAAAAGAGAAGGCGTTATTTTTCATAGAACAAAAAGAGGAACTGGAACGATGGAAGGATTCCGGCGAAGAAAAGTATACAGCTTGGCTGGAGACATTGGCTGCTTTGAAAGAGAAGCTCAACGCACCGGCTCCTGAGCCGAAGAAAATTTCCCGATATCGCCTTTACCGTTGCCCGTGGACTCCCGGAGATGTATTCGCCTATCGGTTCAGCGGGGAATATAGCCGGGAGAAGGGCCTTTTTGACCAATATGTTGTTTTTCGGAAAGTCTCAGAGGACACCTACTGGCCGGGGCATATCATACCGGTCGTGCAGGTATACAACTGGATTGGCCCGGAAATCCCGCCGCTGGATCAGATAAAAGAAAAGGGGCTGCTGATACAGAACTGTCTGCCCGAAACGCTGGCGCATAAGCCGGATTTGAAGCGGAAATATGAAATAAAGCTCATTACAACATCCCGGGGAGCGCTTCCGGAAAAGAATTTGACGTTTTTGGGCAATGTTGGCGGAGATGATCTGACAGCATTTCGGGGCCATGACTATTTATCGGACTATATCGGCATTGGCTGGGACGGCAGCCGGTATAACAGGTGGTTTGAGAAGTACGTCATAGACAGATATCTTGCGTGGAATAACGTGTAAATCTTCAATTTTGTGATCGATCCAGCGCCGCTCCGAGGCATCGGGGCGGCGCTGTCATTATTCCTCCTTATCTTTTTCCAATTACTGCCACGAATTTGAAATGGACATACAAGATAAATTGTGCTAATATGAGAAATCAATAAAATTTATTGCGATGGAGGTCATATTATGGCAGTCAAAGAGAGCTATGCCGGCAAGATCAACCGCAAGCTGAATAAGAAGCTTCACGTCATCGAGGTGGCGTCGGGCCGCCGCCCGGCGGATCTGGTACTGAAAAACGCCACTTACGTCAACGTGTTCTCCAACGAGCTGTGTCAGGCGGATATCGCCGTGGCCGAGGGTCTGATCGTGGGCATGGGCGAGTACCACGGCAACGTGGAGGTGGACGTTTCTGGCAAGATCGTGCTGCCGGGCTTTGTGGACGCCCACATCCATCTGGAGAGCTCACTGGTCAGCCCCAGCGAATTTGCCCGGGCGGTGCTGCCTCACGGCACTACCACCGTCATCACCGACCCCCACGAGATCGCCAACGTCATGGGCACCGACGGCATCGAGTACATGTTACAGGCTACCGAGGATCTGCCGGTGGACGTGCGGTTCATGCTGCCCTCCTGTGTGCCCGCCACGCCCATGGACGAGTCCGGCGCCAATCTGGACTACCGGGCCATCGACTCCTTCTATGACCATGCCCGCGTGCAGGGTCTTGCCGAGATGATGAACTCCTACGGCGTCATCCACGGCGACCCGGACGTGGTGTCCAAGATCGTGGCCAGTCAGGCCCATCACAAGAAGATCGACGGCCACGCCCCTGATCTGACGGGCAACGACCTGAACGCCTATGTGGCGGCGGGCGTGTACTCCGACCACGAGTGCCATGACCTGAACGACGCCATTGCCAAGCTGCAGCGGGGCCAGTTCATCATGATCCGCGAGGGTACCGCCGCCCGCAATCTGGAAGCGCTGGCGCCGCTGCTGTGCGACAAGTATGTGGAGCGCTGCATGTTCTGCACTGACGACAAGCACCCCAACGACCTGCTGGAGAAGGGCCACATCGATTACATCGTGAAGAAGGCCATCTCTCTGGGCGTAGAGCCTATCACTGCCATCAAGGCCGCCTGCCACAACGCCGCACGGTACTTCCTGCTGAACAACCGCGGCGCCATCGCACCCGGCTATCTGGGCGACTTCGTCATCATCGATGACTTCGAGCACTTCAATATCGAGAAGGTCTATAAGCGGGGTGTGCTGATGTGCGAGAACGGTCAGGTGGCGGACTTCCCCGTGCCGGAAGTGGACCCCTATCTGGTGAACCGTGCCCACGACACCTTCCATGTGGCCACGCTGACCGCCGACGACTTCATCGACAACCGGCCCCATGCCGTCATCGGCATGGTAAACGGCGAGATCACCACCACCGACTGCGGCTATACCGACCGCATCGACGTGGACTACGACATTCTGAAGATCGCCGTCATCGAGCGGCATAAGAACACCCACCACATCGGTCTGGGCTACATCAAGGGCTACGGTCTGAAGCACGGTGCGGTGGCAACAAGCATCAGCCACGACAGCCATAATATCATCGTGGTGGGGACTAATGACGAGGATATGGCCTTTGCCGCCAATCAGGTGGTGGCGCTGAACGGCGGCATCGTGGTGGCGCAGGACGGTGCTGTTACCGGCGAGGTGCCGCTGGCAGTGGCCGGTATCATGAGCGACGAGCCGCTGGTAGAGGTGAACCGCAAGCTGGAGGAGGCAAAGGAGAAGGCCTTCACCGCTGGTGTCAACCGGGATATCGACCCCTTTATGACGCTGAGCTTCATGGCCCTGCCGGTGATCCCAACCCTGCGCATCACCACCCGCGGTGTGTTCGATGTGACGACACAGAGATATATTTAATAATAACTGGCATGAAATACAGCACTTCCGCTGCCCAATGGGCAGCGGAAGTGCTGTATTTCACAAAAGCCTCGCAGAGTTCGCGCCTGCGGGCGCGAAAAATTCATATCATTTTTTCCGGCGGCGTGTACGTCGGAAAAATTCTTCTCGGCCAGCAAGTGTGCCCAACGGGCGCGCGTACCCCAAGGGCAC
>CAVBAZ010000116.1:0-5688 GCA_963593515.1 Bacteroidaceae bacterium | reverse complement strand
CCTTTGCGCCCGCCTCCATGACGCTGCCCTATGACGTGCTGGAAACGGCCTTCCGCACGGCGGTGCGGCTCCATAAGACCGCCCCGGCGGGCTGCGCACGGTTGATGGGTATTCAGATGGAAGGCCCCTTCTTCTCCGAGAAGAAGGGCGCCCAGAACGCTGCCTATCTCCGTCTGCCGGATTACGATGCCTTTGCACGGCTCTATGACACAGCGGAGGGTCTGCTGCGGATCGCGGATGTGGCCCCGGAGCTGCCCGGCGCGGTGGCGTTTGCCCACCGCGCGGCGGAGAAGTGTACCGTCTCCGTGGCCCACACCGACGCCAGCTATGCGGAAGCTGCCGCTGTCTTTGACGCGGGCGCTACCCATCTGACGCACCTTTATAACGCCATGCCCGGCATCCACCATCGGAATCCCGGCCCCATCGGCGCGGCCTCCGAGCGGGAGAGCGTCACCGCCGAGCTGATCTGCGACGGACACCATGTCCATCCCAGCGCCGTGCGGATGGCCTTCAAGCTGTTCCCCGGCCGCATCTGCCTGATCTCCGACGCGCTGCGCTGCTGCGGTATGCCGGACGGCCAGTACACGCTGGGCGGACAGGACGTGTTCCTCTCCGGCGGCGTGGCCCGTCTGGCGGACGGCACCATTGCCGGAAGCGCCGCCAATTTGTACGACTGTATGCGCAATGCCGTGGCCTTCGGCATCCCCCGCGAGCAGGCCGTCCTCTCCGCCACCGCCATCCCAGCCCGTGAGATCGGGCGGCAGGATGAGATCGGCGCCATTGCCGATGGTATGCACGCGGATTTCGTGGTGTGCGGCGAAGACCTCACCCGGCAGGCCGTCTATCT
Organism: Bacteroidaceae bacterium; assembly: GCA_963593515.1. Taxonomy (GTDB): domain Bacteria; phylum Bacillota; class Clostridia; order Oscillospirales; family Oscillospiraceae; genus Vescimonas. The sequence goes on along the minus strand of CAVBAZ010000116.1, from coordinate 4,841 downwards.
GGGCGGCAAGCCGCTGTGAATCCCACAGGCCCTCTCCGGCCATGGCCGGAGAGGGCCTACTTCGTCAAAGAGACGGAAAACGCCGGATGGCAAGCCGGTTCGCGGCTGAAAAACGAATAAATGACACAAACGGTTGCGAAATGTTAAATTTGTGCTATAATAAACAAATACTCCCGGATCGGGTATTATTGAGAATTTGAGGTTTAACAGGAAATGAATACTGCTGAAAAGCTGAACATGACCATGCTGTGCGACTTTTATGAGCTGACCATGGGCAACGGATACTTCCGCAACGGTTATAAGGATCGCATCACCTATTTCGATGTGTTCTTCCGCAAGGTGCCGGATCAGGGCGGCTTCGCCATCGCGGCCGGTCTGGAGCAGCTGATCGACTACATTGAGAACCTGCATTTCAGCGAGGAGGACATCGCCTACCTCCGCGGCCGCAACCTGTTCTGCGAGGAATTTCTGGACTATCTGCGGAACTTCCGCTTCACCGGCGATATCTACGCCATTCCGGAAGGTACGCCTGTATTCCCCCGCGAGCCGCTAGTGGTGGTGCGCGCCCCGTCCATCGAGGCCCAGCTGATCGAGACCTTCACGCTGCTGACCATCAACCACCAGAGCCTGATCGCCACCAAGGCCAACCGCATCTGCCGTGCCGCCAATGGCCGCACAGTGCTGGAGTTCGGCTCCCGCCGGGCGCAGGGTGCGGACGCGGCCATCATCGGTGCGCGGGCAGCGTACATCGGCGGCTGCGCCGGTACGGCCTGCACCATCTCCGACCAGCTGTACGGCGTGCCCGCCGGCGGCACCATGGCCCATGCGTGGGTGCAGATGTTCGACACCGAGTATGAGGCCTTCAAGACCTATTGCGAGACGTATCCCACCAACGCCACGCTGCTGGTGGATACCTACAACACGCTGAAATCCGGCGTGCCCAACGCCATCCGCGCTTTCAACGAGGTGCTGCGGCCCATGGGCATCAGCAAGTGCGGCATCCGCCTGGACAGCGGCGACATGGCTTATCTCAGCCAGAAGGCCCGCAAGATGCTGGACGAGGCCGGTTGGCCGGAGTGCCAGATCAGTGTGTCCAATTCGCTGGACGAGCGGCTGATCCAGAACCTGTTTTTGCAGGGCGCCCAGATCGACATGTTCGGCGTGGGCGAGCGGATGATCACCGCCAAGAGCGAGCCGGTGTTCGGCGGCGTGTATAAGCTGACCGCCGTGGAGAACGAAAAGGGCGAGATCATCCCCAAGATCAAGTGCAGCGAAAACGTGGAGAAGATCACCATTCCCCACTTCAAGAAGGTATACCGCCTGTATAACCGGGACAACGGCAAGGCCATCGCCGATTACATGACCGTTCATGACGAGGTGGTGGACGAGAACGAGCCGCTGATGCTGTTCGATCCCTACGCCACCTGGAAGACCAAGAATGTATGCAATTTCGAGGCCCGTGAGCTGCTGGTGCCGGTGTTCCTGAACGGCAAAAAGGTGTACCAGTCTCCGGCCCTGAAGGATATCCAGACCTACTGCAAGCAGCAGGTGGACACCCTGTGGGACGAGATCAAGCGCTTCGACAATCCCCAGACCTACTATGTGGATCTCAGCCAGAAGCTGTGGGACATCCAGCAGGAGCTGCTGCGGAAGAACCGGAATTGAGCGGGGTGCATAAACCAATGCACCATCGTTATTTCTCCGTAGGGGCCGGCGTCCTCGACGGCCTGCACAACTTATGATGGTATTTTGATAAACCGGCGGGGCGTCGGGGACGCCGCCCCCTACACAATGGCCTATCGCTTACCTGTCCCCACGTTATCCCTTACCCCATTCCGAAAGGAGCCGTATGAAGAAACCCCAGATACAACAGAAAACAGAACGCCGGATCGGCGCCGGCCTGCGGCTTGCGCTGGTGGCCATACTGCTGCTGGCGCAGATCGCGCTGGTGATCGGCCTGTCCAAGCTTTTGCAGCAGCGGATGGCTGTGGCCTATACCCTGCTGGAGGTCGTGGCGCTGTTCAGCGCCGTGCGGGTCTATACCCGCCCGGGAAGCAGCAGCTATAAGATCGGATGGATATTGCTGATCCTGGCCGTCCCGGTGGCGGGCCTGATCCTCTACTGGCTGTGGAACGGCGAGAGCAGCGCCAAGCGTCTGTCGCTGAAAAAGGTGCCGGTTCCGGCGGAGAGCGCCGCCCAGACGGAGCGGTGTGCCGCCGCCATGGCGGCCCTGCGCCAGCGCGAGCCGGAGTGGAGCCGTCTGGCCTGCTATATGGATCGCCACGGCTTTCCCCTGTACGGCGGCACCGAGACGCTGTATCTGGAGACGGGAGAGGTATATCTCAACGACCTGCTGGCCCATATGGAGCAGGCGAAGCGGTTCATCTTTCTGGAGTACTACATCGTGGCCCGGGGCGATATCTTTGACCGGATGCTGACCATCTTCCGCCGCAAGCGGCTGGAGGGCGTGGAGATCAGATTCCTCTTTGACGATTTCGGCAGCATGATGCGCTTCGGCAGCGAGGAGCTGACGGCGCTGAAGGACATCGGCGTGGAGGTCATGATCTTTAATCCGGTGCATCACTATGTGAACCGGCTGTATTTCAACTACCGCGACCACCGGAAGATCGCCTGTATCGATGGCGAGGTGGCCTATACCGGCGGCGCCAATCTGGCGGACGAGTATGCCAACCTGATGGAGCGCTTCGGCTATTGGAAGGACTGCGGCGTGCGCCTGACGGGCGACGGCGCGTGGGGCCTGACCCGTGAGTTCATCCACCTGTGGGAGCGCATGGGCGGTACGCTGAATCACGACTATGACTTTTACCGGCCGCGGTTCAGCGGGGAAGGGAAGGGGTTTGTTCAGCCCTTTGTGGACGGCCCTGACAACAACCCCATCAATACCGCCGAGGATGCGTTTTTACAGCTGATCGCCGGTGCGCGGGAGACGCTGACCATCACCACGCCGTATCTGGCCATCGACGAGCCGATGATGCGGGCGCTGTGTCTGGCGGCGGACAGCGGCGTGAAAACGCGGCTGCTGATGCCCGGCATCCCCGACCACAAGTTTGCCTATCTGGTGGCGGAGAGCTACTGGGGCGAGCTGATGCGCCACGGGGTGGAGATCTATACCTTTACCCCCGGTCTGCTCCATGGCAAGACGGTGCTGGCCGACGGCGAGATGGCCTTTGTCGGCTCTGTGAACATGGATTACCGCAGCTTTCAGCTGCATTTCGAGTGCGGCACGCTGCTGTATGGCACCGAGGTATCACAACCCTTGGCGGAGGATATGGCCCGCATCATGGCTGAGGGCCAGCGTATGACCATGGCCCGCTGGAAGGGCCGTCCGTGGTATCATAAGGCGCTGGGCACGCTGCTGCGGCTGTTTGCCATGTGGATGTAAGCGAGGTAGAGCTATGAAAATACTGGAACCGAAATACCGCAAACTGATGCGGGCGCTGGCCATTCCCGCCGCGCTGATCTTTGTGCTGGCCATCGTCGCCATGACCACCGGCGCCATGTCCCTGTCTTACAGCGGCGTGGCCGCCGATGACGCGGGGCGGCTGTATCTGGGCCGGGGCGGCAGGATCGAGGTATATGAGGCCGGGCAGACCGTGGAGACCATAAAGCCCGATGTGAGTAAAAGCTTCATTTTTACCCTGCAGGACGGGCAGCTGGTGCTGTCCACCGGCAAGGTGGTGACCACGCTGGACTTGCAGGGGAATGTCATTGAAAGCAAGGCCGACGAGGGAAAAGCGGTCTATCAGCAGCTGAAGTCCCAGCGCCACAGCTTTACCGCCGCCGACGGTACGGTGTATACCCTGCGCCATGAAATGCTGGCGGCGCAGCTGGTCACCGACGACGGTACGGTGCTGTACAGCGAGCCGGGCTGGGCCAATGCCCTCAAGCCGTTACTGCTGCTGGCGGGCCTGTATGTGATCTTTGCCGCCGGTTACATCGCGCTGGATCGCTTCGCCACACTGGAGGCCACCGGCCATCTGGATCAGGTGTAAATGCTGCTGCGGCATACTATCCCCATAAATGACGGGAGGAGACCTCTTATGGATATGACGGAAAAGACCCTGACCTCGCAGGAGATATATAAAGGCCGCATCATTCGTGTGCGGCGGGACGAGGTGTTGCTGCCCAACGGCCACACCTCTGTGCGCGAGGTGGTGGAGCACCCCGGCGGCGTGGGTATTCTGGCGCTGGAGGAGGACGGCACTGTGCTGCTGGTGCGGCAGTATCGCTATGCCTTTGGCCGCACGCTGTTGGAGATCCCGGCGGGCAAGCGGGAAAAAGGGGAGGAGCCCTTCGTCACCGCCCAGCGTGAACTGCAGGAGGAGACCGGCGCCACTGCCGACCACTGGCTGCCGATGGGACAACTGATCGCCTCGCCGGGCTGCTATGACGAGGTGCTGTACCTCTATCTGGCCCGGGGGCTCCATTATGGCGAGACAAACCCCGACGATGACGAGTTCCTTTCTCTGGAGCGGATGCCGCTGGCGGAGCTGGTGGAGCGCTGCATGTCCGGCGAGATCACCGACGCTAAAACGGTATGCGCGGCGCTGAAAGCGAAAAATTTGTGTCTCTGACGGGAAAAGCCTTGTGTTTTTGCCTTTCATCCGTTATTACCATCGATTAACAAGGGCAAACACGCCTGACAGCGTGTCTTTCCGGCTCTTTTTGCCCTTTTCGCCTTGGCGGGCGTCAGCCCGCCTGCATCTCAAAAAACAAAAATCACTCGAAAATACATCGCTGGCAGGTGCCTTGCAGTTTTGTCGGAGCAGAAATGTGTCCAGACAAGAAAAGGCCCGCAGAGAATACTTGCCGTATTGTCA
>CAVBAZ010000115.1:0-2223 GCA_963593515.1 Bacteroidaceae bacterium | reverse complement strand
TCCCCAATCCGCTTTCAGGCAGTGCCAAACGCGCGTTGCGATCCACCACGCGAATATCACAAGCCAACGCCAACTCTACCCCGCCGCCGTATGCTCCGCCGTTAATGGCGCAGATCACCGGCACAGGCAGGGCGGCAATACGATCAAACAGGAGGTTTCCCCATGCGCTCATCCGGGTGCCCGCTGCCTCATCCCAATTTGGAAATTCGTGTATATCCGCACCTGCGCAAAATATTTCAGGAAAGGCGCTGGCAATTACCACCGCGCGGATATCCGCGCCTTGAAGCGTCTCCAACAGGCACTCCAAATCACATAACAGATCGTCCCCAATGCAGTTTACCGGTGGCGCAGCCAATACGATTTTTGCTACATGCTCCTCCAGTGAAAACTGTATTTTCTTGTGCGTCGTCATTTTTCTGTTCTCCTGCTCTTATAGCCGCTGATTTTCTCTGCGCTGATCTTGCGCAAGGGCACGCTGCTGCTCAGCTTTAATATTCCAGAGCGTTCTCTTCCTCGGTCAGGACGCGCAGCGCGCCTTGGGCAAGCGCAAGCATTTCCATCTCACCCGGATAAACTGTTACAGGCGCGATCCAGTCCACCAGCTCAGTGATGGCTGTTACGGCCTCCTTGCCGTAGGCAACGCCGCCGGTCAGAATGATCTGGTCGACCTCGCCCTTCAGAGCAATGCTTTTGCAGGCGATCTCTTTGGCCACCTGGAAGTAATAGGCATCTAACAGTTCTTGTATCTTCGCATCGCCTGCGTTGGCACGTTCCGTCAGGAGACGCATATCATTGGAACCGGTATAGGCTACCAGTCCGCCCTTGCCCACGACCATGCTATATATTTCTTTCTCGGAATACTTGCCGCTGAAGCAGGCACGAATCACGTCTCCGATAGGAAGTCCACCGGAGCGTTCTGCGGAAAACGGGCCTTCTCCGTCCAATGCGTTCTCAACATCGACCACGCGCCCTTTGCGGTGTGCGCCCACAGAATTTCCGCCGCCCATATGGCAAACGATCAGATTCAGTTCCTCGTAGCGCACACCGTTTTCCTTGGCGAAGCGGCGGGCAACAGCCTTTTGGTTCAGACAATGGAACTTGCTTTGGCGGACAAAGTTTGGGTGCCCTGTGTACCGGGCAACGGGGTCCAACTCATCTACCACGGTAGGATCAACCGTATATGCAGGTACATTCCAGATTCTTGACAGGTGGTCGCTCACCAGTGCGCCCAGACTGCTTGCATGCTGTCCGCGTACACCCTCAAAGCAGTCCCGGACCATATTGCCGTTGACGATGTAGGTTCCGCTGGGGATCGGTCTCAGCACTCCGCCTCTGCAGGAGATCGCATCCAGCGTTCTTCCGTCAAAGCCTCTTTCTTCCAGTACATCAAGGATCAGCTGTGTGCGGAATGGCGTCTGTTCTGCAATGGTGTGATACGGAGAAAGATCCTCGGCGCTGTGGCGAAGCGTATCCTCGAACAATTCTTTCTCGTCATCAAAAACCGCGATTTTTGTAGATGTAGAGCCCGGATTGATTACTAGAATCTTTTTTGACATACTATTGATTCCTCTCTGTGTTTCCTATTGACAGCCCACCCGGAATTGCTTTGCAAGTGGACGAGCTGAATTCTTAAGCGCAGGCAGGACACGTCCTGCTTATCAAAACATGCCCTGCCTGCAAAGAGTGTCTGGGGACACGTCTCTTCCGATCGAGCTGTTCTTCAGAGCATATGCTTTTGTTTTAACGCTTACTTCATATCAGGATACGCCTTGCGGATGTAAGCGTCGATGCGGCGGACGGCTTCCTTCAGGTTGTCGTCGGAGTTGGCGAACACCAGACGGAGGTAGCCCTCACCCATAGCGCCGAAGGCGGTGCCGGGCACGCAGATGACGCGGGCGCCGCGGATCAGCTCCTCGGCGAACTCCTGAGAGGTCTTGCCGAAGGCCTTGATGTTGACAAAGGCGTAGAAGCTGCCCTTGGGCTTGGCGCAGGTGAAGCCGGGGATGGCATTGATGCCATCCACCAGGATGTCACGGCGGCGGGTATAGTCCGCCAGCATGGACTTGACGCACTCGGTGTTTTTCAGTGCCTCGGCGCAGGCCACCTGAGAGAAGCTGGACACGCAGGATACCAGTCCCTCCTGCAGCGCGGCGAACTTGGGCACATAGGCGGCGTCGGGCACCAGCAGATAGCCCACGCGCCAGCCGGTCATGGCATAGGTCT
>CAVBAZ010000114.1:0-7000 GCA_963593515.1 Bacteroidaceae bacterium | reverse complement strand
CCCACCACCTTGGAGGAGGGCGTCACCTTTACGGGGTCGCCCAGCATGTCGTTGACGGTCTTATACATCTCCTTGACCTCCTCGAACCGGTCGCCGAGGCCCAGAGACTCCACCTGCGGGCGGAGGTTGGTATACTGACCGCCGGGGATCTCATAGCGGTAGATATCGGTGGTGGAGGACTTCAGGCCGTGGTCGAAGCTCTCGTACCGCAGGCGCACGTCGGACCAGTAGTTGCTCAGCTCCTGCACGCGGCGCAGGTCAAGGCCGGTATCCCGCTCGGTGCCGTGGAGGGCGGCCACCACAGCGTCCAGCGAGGGCTGGCTGGTAAGGCCCGCCATAGGTGCGCAGGCCACGTCCACCACATCCACGCCGGCCTCGGCGGCCATCAGCAGGGCCGCCACCTGATTGCCGGTGGTATCGTGGGTGTGCAGGTGGATGGGCAGGCCCACCTCCTGCTTCAGGGTGGACACCAGCTTCTTGGCGGCGTAGGGCTTCAGCAGGCCGGACATATCCTTGATGGCCAGCATGTGGGCGCCCCGCTTCTCCAGCTCCTTGGCAAGGTCGACGTAGTATTTCAGGGTGTACTTGTCCTTGGTCTCGTCCAGAATGTCGCCGGTGTAGCACATGGTGGCCTCCAGCAGCTTGTTCTGGCGGAGGACCTCCTCCATGGCCACCTCCATGCCCGGCACCCAGTTCAGGGAGTCGAACACGCGGAACACGTCGATGCCCCGCTGGGCGGCCTCCTCCACGAAGGCACGGACAAGGTTGTCGGGATAGTTGGCGTAGCCCACCAGATTGGAGCCCCGCAGCAGCATCTGGAAGGGGATGTTGGGAATCTTCTCCCGCAGCAGCCGCAGACGCTCCCACGGGGATTCGTGCAGGAAGCGATAGGCCACGTCGAAGGTGGCGCCGCCCCACATCTCCAGAGAGAAGCAATCCCGCAGGATATCGGCCACGCCGTCGGCGCCCTTCACCATGTCGCGGGTACGCATACGGGTGGACAGCAGGCTCTGGTGGGCGTCACGCATGGTGGTGTCGGTCAGCAGCAGCTTCTTCTGATCCAGCACCCACTGCTTGACGGCATCGGGGCCCTTCTCGTCCAGCAGCTGTTTCAGGCCGGGGCCAAGAGGCACCTTGGCCTCGGGGAAACGGGGAATATCGTACTGGTGACGCTCGGCGTTGGGGTTAGCCACCTGAATCTCAGAGATATACCGCAGCACGCGGGTGGCACGGTCGCGGGAATCCACGATCTCAAACAGCTCCGGCGTCTCGTCGATGAACTTGGTGTGGCACTGGCCGTTGACGAAGGTGGGGTGGGCCAGCACATTGGTGACAAAGGGAATGTTGGTCTTGACGCCGCGAACGCGCACCTCGTTGATGGCGCGGGCCGCCTTGCGGCAGACGGCGGGGAAGCTGCGATCCCAGCTGGTGACCTTCACCAGCAGGGAGTCGTAGTAGGGGGAGATGACGGTGCCCACGCCCACGTTGCCGCCGTCCAGACGGACGCCGAAGCCGCCGGGAGAGTGGTAGGCGGTGATCTTGCCGTTATCGGGGGCGAAGTTGTTGGAGGGATCCTCGGTGGTGACGCGGCACTGGATGGCGTAGCCGTCGAAGTGGACATCCTCCTGCTTCGTCAGTCCGATCTCCGGACAGCTGAGGGGATAGCCCGCCGCCACCAGCAGCTGGGCGCGGACGATATCCACACCGGTGATCATTTCGGTGACGGTGTGCTCCACCTGAATACGGGGATTCATCTCGATGAAGTAGTGATGGCCGGACTTGTCCACCAGAAACTCCACCGTACCGGCGCTGACGTAGTTGACGGACTTGGCGATCTTCACCGCGTCCTGACGCAGGGCCTCCACCGTCTCCTTGGGAACGGACCACGCGGGCGCGTACTCCACCACCTTCTGATAGCGGCGCTGGAGGGAGCAGTCGCGCTCGCCCAGATGGTAGACATTGCCGTACTTGTCGGCAAGGATCTGCACCTCGATATGCTTGGGCTCCACCAGATATTTCTCGATGAAGATATCGCCGCAGCCGAAGGACTTCTCCGCCTCGCTGTGCACCAGCTCATAGGCGGTCTTGACCTCCTCGGGCTTGTCGCAGCGGCGCATGCCGCGACCGCCGCCGCCGGCAGCCGCTTTCAGAATAATGGGGAAGCCGAAGCTGACGGCCTTCTCCAGCGCGTCGTCGGCGTCCTTCAGGGGTTCGGTGCAGCCGGGGATGATGGGCACACCGCACTGGACGGCGATCTCCTTGGCGCTGAGCTTATCGCCCATCTTGGCCAGCACGTCGGAGGACGGGCCGACGAACAGGATACCGTTATCCTCGCAGGCACGGGCAAAGTCGGCATTCTCGGACAGGAAGCCATAGCCGGGGTGGATGGCGGTGACGCCCCGGCGCTTGGCAAGGCCGATGATGCCGGGAATGTCCAGATACGCACCCAGCGGGGACTTCTTCTCGCCCACCAGATAGGCCTCGTCCGCCTTGGTGCGGAACAGCGAATAGGTATCTTCGTTGGAATAGATGGCTACGGTGTGGAGTCCCAGATCGTAGCAGGCGCGGAAAATGCGCACCGCGATCTCGCCGCGGTTGGCTACCAGCACCTTCTTGAGTTGTGTGATCTGCTGCATGCGGTTCTCCCTTCTGCCGCCTTCTGCGGCTTTTAAATTTTATGGATAATTATACACCCATTTTCCCGCCGCGCCAGATGGAAAAATAGCCAAAATATTGTTAAGCAACGCTTGTAAAAGTGTCATTTTCATAAGTAGTGGTTTTAACAGAAACTTAGCTGCCGTATATGACAGCGGCACCGCATTGCCGCAGTTTTCCTCGTTTTGTAAGGAAAAATCTTCCAAAAGTTTGAAAATAATGACAAAATCCGGCTGTTTTCTTACAAAAACAGCCGGATTTTTCATGCAAATTTTCAATAGAAATGATAGAGTGCGTCTATGTATTCAAATACTCCGCCGCGTTATTGGGCAGGTTTACAATGACGTGCCGTCCAGAATAAACTGCCGGAAGTGCCGTACCGCCGGAGACTGGAAGGCCCGGTCGTCACTGACCATGTAGAAGTTCCGCTCCCACACCGGGCGGACGATCTGGATGATCTTCACCTCCAGCCGCAGCAGCATCTCCATATAGGGCACCACGGCGATGCCGAAGCCGTGGGCCACCAGTCCGGCGATCACCTGATCCTCCTCCGTCTCATAGGCGATATGGGGCTGCCCGCCGATCTGGTCGAATAGCCCGTCGATCACGTCCCGCAGACCGCTGCCTTTGCTGAAATAGACCTGCGGATAGGGCAGGGTATCCGCCAGATCCACCGTGTGCAGCCGGGCCAGCGGATGGTTCCGGGGCACGATCAGCACCAGATCCTGCTGCTCCACGGGGATGGAGGTCAGCCCCATCTCCGGCGCAGGCCGGGAGGAAAACACCAGATCGTACTGGTGAGCCAGCAGACCCTCCAGCAGCTGGCTGGTAACGCCGGTATGGAAGGTGAAGCGGATGTTCTTCTCCGGATTGGCCGCCAGAAAGCGGGAGGCCAGCCCCGGTACGAAATCCACGCCCAGCGTCCGCAGCAGGCCCAGACGGATCACACCCTCGCCGCTGCCCACCCGGCGCAGGGCGTCCACCCCCTCGTCCAGCGTGGCCAGCGTCTGCTGGGCGCAGGTCAGGAACTGCTCTCCGAAATGGGTCAGTGCCACGTTCCGGCCCCGCTTTTCAAACAGCGGCACACCCAATTCGCCCTCCATCTGGGCGATGGCGTGGCTCAGACTGGGCTGCGTGATGCACAGCTGCTCCGCCGCGTGGGTATAGTGCTGGGTATGGGCCAATTCTACAAAGTACCGCAAATGCAACAAATTCATATCGTCGTTCCTCCGTTTCCCTACACTAAGTATACAACAAACCATAAAAGAAATCTATGGTTTTTATGGAAAAAATTGATTTGTTAATTCTTTGTCATTGCGGTACAGTGGAGCCAGACAACAAAAGCCGCGGCGCAAGGCGGCAAAAAGGAGGCATCAAGCATGCATCTTTCCGGAACCACCACCATGCTGGGACTGATCGGAACCCCGGTGGAACATTCCAAATCCCCTGCCATGTATAATCACTGCTTCGCCAAGTACGGTCTCGACTGGGCATATCTGGCCTTCAATGTGACGCTGGAGCAGACGGGCGCGGCGGTACAGGCCGTCCGCACACTGCATATGCGGGGCGCCAACGTGACCATGCCCTGCAAGAGCGCGGTGATCCCGTACCTTGACAGGCTGTCGCCGGAGGCGCAGGCCATCGGCGCGGTGAACGTCATCGTCAACGATGGCGGCGTGCTGACCGGGTACAACACCGACGGCATGGGTTACACCCAGAACCTCCGCCGGAATGGCGTGGAGGTAAAGGGCAAGCGCATCGTGCTGCTGGGCGGCGGCGGAGCCGCCTCGGCCATCGCCGGTCAGGCGGCGCTGGAGGGCGCGGCGGAGATCACGGTGTTCAACCGGAAGGATGAGTTCTGGCCCCGTGTGGAGCAGACGCTGCAAAACATCGCCAAGGCCGCGCCGGAGTGCTCCCTCTCCCTCCACGATCTGGACAACGGGCGCGACCTCTATAAGACCGTCCGCCGCTGCGACATTCTCTCCAACGCCACGCGGGTGGGCATGGCCCCGGATGTGGAGCGCAGCGTCATCACCGACCGGAGCTGCTTCCGCCCCGATCTGGTGGTGACCGATGTTGTGTACGCCCCGCCGGAGACAAAGCTGCTGCGGGACGCCAGAGCCGCCGGGTGCAAGACCTGCGACGGACTGGGCATGCTGCTGTGTCAGGGGGCCGAGGCCTTCCGGCTGTACAGCGGACTGGAAATGCCCATTGAGGAGATACGGGCGCTTCTGTACGCCTGACAATAAAAAGAGAAGAGAAAGGAACATCACTATGAACCAGACTGTGGAATCCCGCAAATACTATCCCACGGCGCTGGCCCTGTACATCACCTATTTCGTTCTGGGCGTGGCAGCCACCATTATGGGACAGTACAAGCAGAACTTCGCCGCCCTGTGGGGCGCATCGACACTGGCTGACGGCAGCTATGACGTTTCCGGCGTGGTGGCGGTCATCGCCGCCATCGGACTGGGCCGTCTTGTGGCCTTCCCGGTGGCCGGGCCTCTCAGCGACCGACTGGGACGGCGGCTCTCGGCCCTGATCGGCTGCGGCCTGTACGCCATCTTCCTGCTGGGCATCACCTTTGCCCCCAACCTGTATGTAGGCTACGCGCTGGCGGTGGTCAGCGGTATGGCGAATTCCTTTTTGGACACCAGCATCACCCCCTCCTGCATGGAGATCTTCAAGGAGAAGGGCACCATCGCCAACATCTTCACCAAGCTTTCCATCTCCATCGCGCAGTTCCTGCTGCCCTTCGCCATCGGCTTTGTGGCGGCTCACGCCCTGCCCTTCCGCACCATCTTTATCGCCACGGCGGTCATCATCATTGCCGACGGCATTCTGCTGGCGTTCCTGCCCTTCCCGCCCTTTGAAAAGGTGGTAAAGATCAAGGGCCAGAAGAAGGAAAAGATGCACTTCACCCCCGCGGCCATCGTGCTGGTGTGTCTGGGCTTTACCACCTCCACCACCTTTATGCTGTGGATGAACTGCAATCAGGAGCTGGGCACGCTGTACGGTCTGGCCGACCCCAGTAAGATCCAGTCCTTCTACTCCGTGGGCATCGTGGTGGCGCTGTTCGTCAGCGCGGCGCTGCTGAAGCGGAACGTGGAGCCCGCCAAAATTCTGGTGATCTATCCCTGCGTAGCGCTGGCGACGCTGGCCGCCATCTACTTCGTCCAGAAGCCGGTCATGTGTCTGGCAGGCGGCTTCCTGCTGGGCTTCTTCGCCGCAGGTGGCGTCTTGCAGCTGGTGACGGCGGTGGCCAACGAGATGTTCCCCAGGAACCGGGGCGTCATCACCTCCATCGTCATGATCTCCTCCAGCGTGGCCAACTACATCGTCATCAGCGTGGCCGGCGTGCTGACCCGCGTGGGCGGCGCCAACGGGCCCCGGCTGGTGGTGCTGTTCAACATGGCGGTGACGCTGGTGGGCATCCTGCTGGCGGTGTACCTGAACATCTGCCAGAAGCGGGAGCGCGCCGCGCAGGTGAAATGAGATGAAAACACTGTTCTTTATCGGTTTCATGGGCGCGGGCAAGACCTCCGTCTCCGCCGCGCTGGGCCGGATGCTGAATCTTCCAGTCATCGAAATGGACGAACAGATCGCCCGTCAGGAGGGCATGACCATCCCGGAGATCTTCGCCCAAAAGGGCGAGAGCCACTTCCGCCGGTGCGAAACGGCGCTGCTGGAGGAACTGGCAGCAGAAAGCGCCTGTCTCGTCTCCTGCGGCGGCGGGGTGCCCATGCGGCAGGAGAACGTGACCGCCATGCACCGCTGCGGCACGGTGGTACTGCTGACCGCCCGTCCGGAGGTCATTCTGGAACGGGTCAAGGACAGCGACGAGCGTCCGCTGCTGCAAGGCAGAAAAAACGTGGCGGACATCGCCGCCTTGATGGCACAGCGCCGCAGCGCCTACGAGGCCGCTACCGACGTGACCGTCGATACCTCGGATCTGACCATTGAAGAAGTCTGCCGCGCGGTACTGCGGCAGGTCAACACGAAATAACACATATTAAAATGTAATTTGAGGAGGAAGCTACCATGTCTCACAAGTATCCCATCACCATCAGCTCCTGGACGTTGGGCGACCAGTGCACTTTTGAGGAGCGCGTATCCGCCGCCAAGGAAGCAGGCTTTGAGGGCATCGGCCTGCGGGCGGAGACCTATGTGGACGCCCTGAACGAGGGCCTGTTCGACGCCGACATTCTGGCCATTCTGGACAAGTACGCCATGAAGGTCACCGAGGTGGAGTACATCGTCCAGTGGGCGGAGGATCACCGCTCCTACGAGCAGAAGTACAAGGAGCAGATGTGTTTCCATATGTGTGAGCTGTTCGGCGTGAACC
>CAVBAZ010000113.1:0-7916 GCA_963593515.1 Bacteroidaceae bacterium | reverse complement strand
GAAGCACTGGGCCAAAATCTCCCAGCCCAGATCCAGCGCCTCCTCCAGGGGGATGTTGACGCTCAGATCCATCAGCTTCGTCTCGAAGAGATGGCCGTATTTCAGCAGCTTTTCGTCCCACTCGGACATCATGAAGCCCATGGACTTCTTCTCGAGGCTCTCCTTATAGGCGCTGTACAGGCGGATCATGCCGTCCATCAGGGCCCGGTGGTCGCTTCTGGTCTTGCCGTTGACGTTCTGCTTCAGGCGGGACAGGGAGCCGAAGGGCTCAATGTGGCCGTTTTTCAGATAGTACTGCCCTTCGGTGATATAGCCGGTGTTGTCGGGGACGGGGTGGGTCACATCGTCGCCGGGCATGGTGGTCACGCCCAGAATGGTGATGGAGCCCGCGTCGCCGAAGTCCACGGCCTTTTCATAGCGGGCCGCAAGGCAGCTGTACAGATCGCCGGGGTAGCCGCGATTGGAGGGCACCTGCTCCATGGTGATGGCCATTTCCTTCTGTGCGTCGGCGTAGTTGGTCATGTCCGTCAGCAGCACCAACACACGCTTTCCGGCCAGTGCGAACTGCTCCGCCACGGCCAGCGCCATATCCGGCACCAGCGTACATTCCACGGTGGGGTCGGAGGCGGTGTGAATGAACATCACCGTGCGGCCCATAGCGCCGCTCTTCTCCAGCGTGTCCCGGAAATAGAGATAGTCGTCGTATTTCAGGCCCATGCCGCCCAGCACGATCACGTCCACCTGCGCCTGCATGGCAATGCGGGACAGTAGCTGGTTATACGGCTCGCCGGACACGGAGAAGATGGGCAGCTTCTGGCTCTCCACCAGCGTGTTGAACACGTCGATCATGGGGATGCCGGTGCGGATCATCTTGTTGGGGACGATACGCTTGGAGGGGTTCACGGAGGGGCCGCCAATGGGGATCATGTTCTCCGTCAGGGCCGGGCCGTTGTCACGGGGAACGCCCGCGCCGTCAAAGACGCGGCCCAGCAGGTGGTCGGAGAAGGACACCATCATGGGGCGGCCCAGAAAACGGACGGGATCCGTGGTGCTGACGCCCTGCGTGCCGCTGAACACCTGCAAAGTGACCAGATCCTTGTCCAGCTTGATGACGTTGGCGTAGCTGTCGCCCACCAGCGCCAGGTCGCCGTTACGGACGCCGGAGGCCCGGACGGTCACCACGTTGCCCACGATGGATTCGATTTTCGTATAAACTTTCTGCATATTGACTCACCTCTCAAAGCACTGCCTTGCTCAGGTAAAAGTCCTTGAGCCGTTTTTCCTGCGCCTCGAACTCCGGCGTTTGGAACTCGGTATTGTGCCAGTCCAGAAACTCCTGCCGGAGCTGGTTGAAGAAGGCGCGGATCTCTTTCTTATCGCTGAGATTGAAATTGCGCTTCAGCACATCGTACAGCACATCGAACTCGTGGCGCTGGCGGTCGGGGCCGCAGGCCGCGTCGATGGGATCGAAGGAGTTCTGCTGGAGATATACCGCGTCCAGCAGCTCGCCCTTCTGATAGACGATATAGTCCTCGGCGGAGGTGCCCTCCTCGCCGATGACCTTCATCATCTGGTTGATCTCGTTGCTGCGCTTGAGGATGGCGCGGGCCTGATCCACCCGCTCCATATCCACCACGCCCTGATACTTGCTCCAGGAGTCGATGGGGTGGATGGCGGGGTATTTGCGGGCGTCGGAACGCTCGCGGGACAGGCCGTGGAACGCGCCCACCACCTTCAGCGTGGCCTGGGTCACAGGCTCCTCAAAGTTGCCGCCTGCGGGGGACACGGTGCCGCCGATGGTGACGGAGGCCACCTTGCCGTCCTTCAGCCGTACCTTACCGGCGCGCTCGTAGAAGGCGGCGATGACGGATTCCAGATAGGCGGGGAAGGCCTCCTCGCCGGGGATCTCCTCCAGACGGCCGCTCATCTCACGCATGGCCTGCGCCCAGCGGCTGGTGGAGTCCGCCAGCAGCAGCACGTCCAATCCCATCTGGCGGTAGTACTCCGCCATAGTGACGGCGGTGTACACCGATGCCTCACGGGCAGCCACCGGCATGGAGGAGGTGTTGCAGATGATGATGGTGCGCTCCATCAGGGAGCGTCCGGTACGGGGGTCGGTCAGCTCGGGGAACTCCGTCAGCACCTCTACCACCTCGCCGGCACGCTCGCCGCAGGCGGCCACGATGACGATGTCCACGTCGGCGTTCTTGGCCTCCATATGCTGCAAGACCGTCTTGCCCGCGCCGAAGGGGCCGGGCACGCAGAAGGTGCCGCCCTTGGCCACCGGCAGGAAGGTATCCACGCAGCGCAGCTGGGTCACCAGCGTCTCGTCGGGACGCAGACGCTCCTCATAGCAGCGGATGGGCTGCTTCACGGGCCATGAGAACACCATGGTCAGCTCCTGCTCCTCGCCCTGTTCGTTTTCCAGCACCGCCACGGTGTCCCGGACGTTATAGACGCCCTTTTCCCGGACGGACTTTACCTTCCACTCGCCCTTCAGGCCGAAGGGCACCATGATAAGGTGGGTGAACAGGCCCTCCGGCACGCTGCCCACCGCGTCGCCCGCGGTGACGGTGTCACCGGGCTTTACCCGTGGCGTGAACTCCCAGTCCTTATTGGGGATGGGATCCAGATACACGCCCCGCTCCAGAAAGTAGCCGCACTTTTCGGCCAGCTCCGGCAGGGGGTTCTGCAAACCGTCGAACACCTGCGTCAGCAGACCGGGGCCAAGCTCCACGCTCATCAGCTCGCCGGAGAGCTCCACCTTGTCGCCCACCTGAATACCGTTGGTCATTTCATAGATCTGCATACTGGCCGTGTCGCCGTTGACGCGGATGACCTCGCCCTTCAGGCGGTCATCCCCCACCAGCACATAGCCCACTTCATTTTTACGCACGGAGCCGGAAAAGCTGGCGGACACCAGATTTCCGTTCACTCCGGTCACATATCCTGTCACTTTGTCCATTTTGATTCTCCTGTTTTATGATAGGCTGGCGACCTGCTGCCGGATGTTGGCCATCAGGCCGTCGAAGGCCCGCTTGCCCGTTTCGTACCGGAAGCCCTGCTGACGCTCCAGCAGCCGCAGCTTCATGGCGTAGCCATACAGGGCGTGGTCATCGAAATTGTGCAGGCCGACCATATCGTCCAGACGGCGAAATTCCAGCTCCAGCAAAAGCCGCTCACCCTCCAGCGGGTTTTCGGCGTTCACCGCCGCCGTCACCGTCTGCACGATGGCGGCGTCCCGGTCGGCGGGGATGGGGCAGGGGCGGCCCAGCTTCACGCTGCGCTGATAAGTCAGCTCACGGGACAGAGCCTTGTAAAAGACGGCCCATTCCGACAGCAGCGGCCCCTTGTCCGATTCCACCGTCAGCGTCTCCAGCGTTTGATAAACTCCGCCGCTCACCGCCGTTTTGCACATAGCGAGGAACGCGGCGTAGTCCATGGGCGGCGCGCTCTGGGTTTTCAGCATGGGCAGGCTGGAGATCAGATAGTAATAGGAAGCCACAGCGGCACCCCCTTACAGGCGCGTGTCCCGGAAGAAGGGCATCAGCATGTCCGCGATCTCCTGCTCCGAGCAGTCGAAGTAGCCGGAGCCGTCCTTGGCGGCCAGACGGAAGCCTGCGCCCACCTTTTTGGAGGGGCGGATCTCAAGACCGGCTTTCAGCTCCTGTGCCAGCTCCTGACGGATGCCGTCCGTCACCTGCCCGACCTCCACGGCATAGGCGGAGACGTCCTCGCCCTGCAGGGCGGCCTGAATGAGCTTTGCCAGCGCCTGCTGATCCAGCGCCTTGCCCACGTCGGCGGCCAAGAGCTTTTCAAACTCCTTCTGGATCTCCTGACGGAAGGCCAGCACCGCGTCCCGCTTGGCCTGTTCGGCGTTCAGCTGGGCGCTGTTTTTGAACACCTCGATCTCCGCCTTGGCGTCGCTGCGCAGCTTGTCCGCCTCCGCCTTCGCGTCGGCCACAATGGCGGCCGCCTGCTTCCGGGCATCGGCCAGAATAGCCGCGGCCTCCTGATTGGCGCTGTCGATGCCGTCCTTTTTGATGGAAGAGACAAGATCCTGAATCTGAAGTTCCATACTATTCACCTTCTTATTTGAATTTTACAGTGATTCCTATTATTGCCAATATTATATAATACGGATCCTGCAATTTGCAATGTTTTTTACAGGATGTTTCATTTAAATAAATTGCTAATGCTACGTCTTTCAACGTGGAGGAAGAAAAAATGTTAGAGTTCTTTCCTACGTCATGCCTGTATTTTAGCAGGTTCCGCGGGCGGATGCCATAGGCAAAATGAGCTGAATGTACAAATTTACGTAAAAGGCATGCCTGTGCGAAAAGTGCCGTCCCATCGGGACGGCACTTTGGCCGCTTTGCCAGCAGGGTGTTTTAGATTTTCAGCGCAGCCTCCAGCGCGTCGCCGGTGGCCAGCACGGCATTGCCGGGGGCCTTGGCGGCCTCGCCGATCACCAGCACCTGACCGGCCACCTTCTCGGCGGTCTCCTTCAGGGCGGTATTGGAGCGGGAGCCCATGGCCAGCACGATGTTGTCATAGCCCCGCAGGGAGCCGGTGGAGCCGTCCACCAGCGTGTAGTCTACGCCGTCGGCGTAGAACTGGGTCACCTTGGCGCCGGGACGCAGCAGGACGTGGTTCTCCTCGAAGTTCTCGAACATATAGCGGCGGTTCTCCGGCGTCACGTCGGCGGCGATGACGTCCTTCATCTCGATGACCGCCACCTGATGGCCGCGCTCGGCCAGATACTCGGCGGCTTCGCAGCCCACCATGCCGCCGCCTACCACCAGAACGCGCTTGCCCATCTGGGCCTTGCCGTCCAGCATGTCCTGGGCGGTCACATAGCCGCAGTCGGAAAGGCCGGGAATAGGCAGGATCAGGGGCGTGGAGCCGGTGGCCAGAATGATGGCGTCGGGAGCGAGAGACCGCAGCAGCATCTCGTCGGCCTCCACACCACAGCGCAGGTCGACGCCTGCCTGCCGGCACTTGACGATCATGGAGCGGATGGCCTCGGTCAGCTGGCCCTTGCCGGTGGGATAGGCGGCGATACGGAAGTTACCGCCCAGCTCGTTGGCTTTCTCCACCAGCGTTACCTGATGGCCGCGGATGGCGCAGGCCCACGCGGCGTACAAGCCGCCGGGGCCGCCGCCCACCACGGTGACGCGCTTCTTCTCCGGGGCGGGGGTCAGCTCACACTCACGGCCCACGCAGGGATTCACCGCGCAGGTGATGGGCTTACCGGCAAACATATTGGGCACGCAGCCCAGCAGACAGCCGATGCAGGGAGCGAGCGTCTCCAGCTGGCCGTTCCGGGCCTTGACAGGCAGCTCCGGATCGGCGATGCTCTGGCGGCCGAAGGCGATCAGGTCGGCACGGCCCTGCTTCACCAGCAGCTCGGCGTACTGGGGCTCGGTGAACCGGCCCACGGCGATAACGGGCACGGAAACCGCCCGCTTGATCTCCGTCACCAGATCGGCGTTGAAGCCGCCGTGGGTGACACCGGGGGCCCACATGAACTCGTCATGCAGGTGGACGGCGCGGGTCACGTGCAGGGCGTCCACGCCGCACTCCTGCTCCAGATAGGCCGCCACCGCCGCCGCGTCCTGTACGCTCTGGCCGCCTTCCACCTCGTCGCAGGCGTTGATGCGGCACAGAATGGGCAGGTTGCCGCCGGTCTTGCGGCGAATATTTTCAATGATGAGCCGGGGCAGGCGCATGCGGTTCTCAAAGCAGCCGCCGAACTCGTCGGTGCGGTTGTTGGTGCGCTGGGAGATGAAGGTGCTGACCAGATAACCGTGGGCGCAGTGTACCTCCACCATGTCGATACCGGCCTGCTGGGCGCGGCGTGCCGCGTCGCCGTAGCATTCGATGATGCGGTAGACCTCCTCGTTGGAGACGGCCTCCGGGATCTCCCGGCCCGCCGAGGCGGGCATGGCGCTGGCGGCCTTCAGGGGATAGCCTGTCAGGGCGGAGTTGCCCTCGGGGCCCGCGTGCTGTAACTGGATGGACACCTTCGCGCCGTAGGCATGGCAGGCGTCCGCCACACGGCGGAAGCTCTCCACCGTGTCGTCGGAGAACAGACAGGGTTTCCGGGGGCCGCCCTTGGCTTCCCGGTACACCACCGTGGACTCGATGGTGATGAGACCGAAGCCGCCCTTGGCACGGGCCTGATAGTAGGAGAGGGAACGCTCGCTGAGACTGCCGTCGGTGTTGGCAAGGTTGTTGCCCATGGGGGGCACCACAAAGCGGTTGGGAACCGTCACCGTGCCGATCTGCACGGGAGAAAACATGGTCGGGAATTTCATCGTCGCACCTCACTTCCTCGTTGTCAGGAGAAGAACTTTTCCAGCACTTCCTGGGCGGGCATATCCTTGCCGGTGAACAGCTTGAAGGCCGCCACGCCCTGCCACAGCAGCATGCCGATGCCGCCCACGGCGGCCTTGCAGCCTGCCGCCTTGGCCTCTTGGATCATGCGGGTCTCGCGGGGGTTGTACACCGTGTCCGCCACCACCAGATCGGCGCGGAACAGGGAGGGGTCGATCAGCGTCTCGCCGTTCAGCGGCTTCATGCCCACCTTGGTGGCGTTTACCAGAATGTCGCAGCCCTTCACCGCCTCGGCCAGCGCGGCGCTGTCCTCCAGCGGCGTAATGGATGCCTTGCAGCCGGGAACGGCCTGTGCCAGCTTTTCCACGGTGTGCTGGCCGTTGGGATAGAACTCGTCGTCGCGGTTGAAAATGGCGATCTCCGCCGCGCCGTCCAGCGCCGCCTGCACGCAGATGGCGGTGGCCGCGCCGCCAGCGCCCAGCACCACCAGACGCTGGCCCTTCACCTCGATGCCGTGTTCATGGAGGTTGCGGACAAAGCCCACGCCGTCGGTGTTGTGGCCGGTCAGCCTGCCGTCCTCACTGACGGTGACGGTGTTGCACGCGCCGATCAGCCGTGCGGCGGGGGACAGCTCGTCCAGATAGGCCGCCACGGCGGTCTTGCAGGGCATGGTGATGTTGAAGCCGCCCACGCTCAGCGTTTTCAGGGCCTGCACACCCGCCTCGGTCTGCTCCAGAGGAATGTTGAAGGCCAGATACGCGGCGTCGATGCCGGTGCGCTGGAAGCTGTAATTATACATAGCGGGGGAGCCGGAGTGTCCCACCGGGGAGCCGATCAGGCAAAAGAGCTTGGTATGTCCGGAAATCCTGCTTTCCATAGTGTCATCCTCCTATATATCGTCGATATTGTTTACTGTTCCAGAACCTCGGGCCATGCCTGGGCCAGCACAGCGCGGGTAGCGTCGAAGTTGGCCTTGGCCGCGGCGGCCACGCCTGTGGCAAGGATCTCGTCGCTGATGACCTCCACGCCCATGACGGCGGGCTGAATGCCCTTGTCCCGCAGCATCTTCACGAAACCGGCGGTGTCGCCGTAGCCGGTGCCGGGCAGCATGCGGTCATGCATGGACTCGTCACGCAGGATGCTCTTGGCGTAGGGGTGAGCCTGCACGTCGTTGATCTGCACGGCCACGATCTTCTCAGCGGGGATGTCAGCCAGCAGCGCGGGATCGTAGCTCTGACCGGCACGCACCCAGTGCCAGGAGTCCAAAATCAGCTTGGCGTTGTCGCAGCCGGAAGCCTTCACCACGGCCCATGCCTTCTTGATGTCGGGCAGACCGCTGTAAGGCATAGGCTCCACGCCGATGGTGTACTTTCCGGCACGGTGGCACAGCTCCCGCAGCTTCTGGGCGGTGTGCTCCACGGAGTAGTTCTCCATCAGGCCGCAGTTGATGTGGTTCACGCCGAACAGCTCACACATATGGAAGCACATCTGCTCCTTGTACTTCTGCTCGTAGGAGCGGTGCTCCTCTGCCCACTGGACGATGTACTCCACCTCGGTGACCTTCATGCCGTACTTGT
>CAVBAZ010000112.1:0-36382 GCA_963593515.1 Bacteroidaceae bacterium | reverse complement strand
AAGAGCCGGAAGAAACCGATGGTTTCTTCACTTCCTTGCGCGCTATAATGTGTGCGAAATTGCGACTGCGTGTCACACGTTCACGCAAAATTTCCGGTTTCTTTTCGTAATAGGACTGTCTCTGCACCAGCGCCGCTGCCGCTGATGCTTACGCCGAACAATGCTTTGGATTCTACCGTTGCACCGCATGAGCGGCAGCGGCGCAAGACGGACAGACGATACGTCATGCGCAACGATATCCACCGTGTTCTGTGACCGCGCGGTAAGCAAAAACGAATTTCGTAAGAATATAGCGTGCAGGAAGTCTTGAAACCTGGGTTTCAAGTTGTCCTTTTGGGTACTTTTGGGACAACGGCCAAAAGTACCTCGTCCCCGCAGGGACGAAACTCCCCGGTTCCCCATTGCAGAAAATGCGATTCTATGTTAAGATATGTCGCAGTTTGAAAGAGAGATGAGTACGATGCACAACAAGAAAACCCACACCATGTCGCTGGTGTTCGCCATGCTGGCCAGCGCTATTTTCGGCATGAGCTTCATGTTCTCCAAGCTGGCGCTGGCGGTGGCCAAGCCTACGGTGCTGCTGGCGTTCCGCTTTACCATCGCCTTTATCGCCATGACACTGGTGATCCTGACCAATGTTCTGGTGGGCAAAGTGCGGGGCAGACCCCTGTTCGCCTTCTCCCTGAAGGGCAAGCCCATCGGCTCGCTGGTGCTGCTGGGTCTGATCCAGCCGGTGCTGTACTTCTTCTGCGAGAACTACGGCATCCTGTATACCTCCTCCGCCGTGGCGGGCACCATCATTGCCGTGGTGCCCATCGCCTGCATCCTGATGGATGTACTGGTGCTGCATGAGAAGGTGACCCGGCGGCAGATCCTGTGTGCGGTGCTGTGCATCGGCGGCGTGGCGCTGATCTACATGGGCGGCGAGACCCACATTTCCCTGCTGGGTCTGGTGCTGCTGCTGATGACGGTGGGCTGCGACGCGGCGTACTACACCCTGAGCCACAAGGCGGCGGCGAAGTTCACCGCCTTTGAGGTGACGTATGTGATGTTCACGGTGGGCATGGTGTTCTTCATTCCGGCGGCGCTGATCCAGGGCGTGGGCCGCATGGCGGAGACGTTCCTGCCCGCCGTGCAGAGCGGCAGCTTCTGGGGCGCGGTGATCTATCTGGGTATCATATCCTCGGTGGTTGCCTACTTCCTGCTGAACTTCGCCAACGCCCACCTGACGGTGTCAGAGGCGTCGCTGTTCAGCAACGTGACCACGGTGGTCAGCGTTCTGGCGGGCGTGGTGCTGCTGAAGGAGCCCTTCGGCCTGTGGCAGATCATCGGCGTGGTGGTGATCTGCGTCTGCGTTTACGTCGCCAACCTGACGCCGAAAAAGAAGGTGGAATGACCCTTAGACATACGAAAACCGGCGGCCGATGGCCGCCGGTTTTTCTTCCCCAAAAAAGAGGGGTGTATTTTACATCTTAGCACTGTACCGCGCTGAACACAAGAGGAAATCCACATATTTTTCAATTTCGGCGCAGGGTATGAAAAGCCGTACTTTTTGGCCGCGTATTTTGGAAAATCTGCGTCTTGACGGCAGAAAGCCGCACGTTTACAATGTAGCATATTTTTGTGAGCGCCGGCTCTCCGGCAGGAAAAGCGGCGCGCGGAAGGGAACAGGGAACGGCGTATGAAATATGTATTTGTGACAGGCGGCGTGGTGTCCGGACTGGGTAAGGGCATTTGCGCGGCGTCGCTGGGCCGCCTTTTGAAGCAGCGCGGCCTGCGGGTTCGGAACCAGAAATTTGACCCCTATCTGAACGTAGACCCCGGCACCATGAGCCCCTATCAGCACGGCGAGGTGTTCGTCACCGACGACGGCGCGGAGACCGACCTTGATCTGGGCCACTATGAGCGGTTCGTGGACGAGAGCCTGACGGGCCGGTGCTCCGTGTCCTCTGGCCGGGTGTACTGGGATCTTCTCAACCGGGAGCGTCAGGGTGCGTTCCTGGGCGGCACGGTGCAGATCATCCCCCACGTCACCGACGAGATCAAGAGCCACGTCTACGCCATGGAGCAGGAGGACGTGGATGTGCTGATCTGCGAGATCGGCGGCACGGTGGGCGATATCGAGAGCCAGCCCTTCCTGGAGGCCATCCGTCAGGTGGCGGTGGAAAAGGGCCGGGAAAACGTGGTGTACATCCATGTGCCGCTGATCGTCCAGATCCCCGGCAGCGGCGAGCTGAAGAGCAAGCCCACCCAGCACTCCGTCAAAGAGCTGCTGAGTCTGGGCATCCAGCCGGATGTGCTGGTGTGCCGCAGCGACGTGCCCATCCCCGAGGACATGCGGAAGAAGATCGCCCTATTCTGCAACATTTCCGAGGACTGCGTGATCCAGAACACCACGGCGGACCCCCTGTACGAGGTGCCACTGCTGCTGCAGAAGGAGGGCCTTGACGAGATCGTGTGCCGCAAGCTGGGCCTTGACTGCCCGGCGGCGGATATGACCCACTGGGCCGCCATGGTCAGTGACATCAAGAATGCCAAAAAGGAGGTCACCATCGCGCTGGTGGGCAAGTATGTCCAGCTTCACGACGCCTACCTCAGCGTGGAGGAATCCCTGTTCCACGCCGGCACCGCCTGCGGCGCGGTGGTCCACATCCGGTGGATCGACTCGGAGACCGTGACGGCGGAGAACGCGGCGGAGGTGCTCTCCGGCTGCGGCGGTATTCTGGTGCCCGGCGGCTTCGGCGACCGGGGCATCGAGGGCATGATCGCCGCCGCCCAATACGCCCGCGAGAACGATATCCCCTATCTGGGCATCTGCCTTGGCATGCAGATCGCCGTCATCGAATTTGCCCGCCATGTGCTGGGCTGGGCCGACGCCCACTCCACCGAGATGGCACCCAAGACCGCCCATCCCGTTATTGACCTGATGCCGGATCAGGTGGGCGTCAGCAGCAAGGGCGGCACCATGCGGCTGGGGCAGTATCCCTGCGTGCTGGCGGCGGACAGCCGTGCCCGCGCCCTGTACGGCCAGAGCGAGATCAGCGAGCGGCACCGCCACCGCTATGAGTTCAACAACGACTTCCGGGACCGCATCACCGCCGCCGGACTGGTGCCCACCGGCACCTCCCCCGACGGACATCTGGTGGAGATCGTGGAGAATCCCGCCCATCCGTGGTTCGTGGGCGTGCAGTTCCATCCGGAGTTCAAGAGCCGTCCCGACCGGCCCCATCCCCTGTTCCGGGGCTTTGTGGCGGCGGCTCTGGAGCAGCAATAAGGCAGAACGGATATCCCTCCTCCGGCGGAGGGGTATCCGTTTTTTTCGCGGCAGCGGCCAACGTTTTTTCGTGGATTTGTTGAATATGAATTGACCGGGCGCACCACATATAGTAAAATGCGGTTAAGAGACCCTGCACCATTTGCGTACAGAAACCTATCATAAAAAGGAGAACAGACATGGGACTGATCAAAGCAGCATTGGGCAGCGTGGGCGGCGTGATGGCCGACCAATGGAAGGAATATTTTTATTGTGAAGCGCTGCCTGAAAACGTTCTGGCCGTCAAGGGCCAGAAGCGCACCTCCGGCCGCAGCAGCAACAGGCACGGCAGCGACAACATCATCTCCAACGGCAGCGTCATCGCCGTGGCCGACGGCCAGTGCATGATGATCGTGGATCAGGGCCGCATCATCGAGGTCTGCGCCGAGCCGGGCGAGTTTACCTATGACATGTCCACCGAGCCGTCGCTGTTCACCGGCAATCTCAAGGGCAGCATCCGCGCCGTCATCGACAGCATGACCAACCGCTTCACCTTCGGCGGCGAGGCTCCCAAGGATCAGCGCATCTACTACTTCAACACCAAGGAGCTGATGGGCAACAAGTACGGCACGCCGTCTCCTGTGCCCTTCCGGGTGGTGGATCAGCGGGCCGGTATCGACATCGATGTGGGCATCCGCTGCTTCGGCGAGTACAGCTATCACATCACCAATCCGGTGCTGTTCTACACCAACGTGTGCGGCAATGTGGCGGAAGCCTACACCCGCGAGAAGCTGGACAATCAGCTGAAGACCGAGCTGTTGACAGCCCTCCAGCCCGCTTTCGCCAAGATCGGCGAGAATGGCATCCGCTACTCCCAGCTGCCCGGCCACACCATGGAGCTGGCCGACGCGCTGAACGAGGTGCTCAGCAAGAAATGGCGCGACCTGCGGGGTATTGAGATCGTGTCCTTCGGCGTGTCCAGCGTGACGGCGGACGAAGAGGACGAGAAGATGCTCAAGGAGCTGCAGCGCAACGCGGCCTTTATGGATCCCACCCGCGCGGCGGCCCATCTGGTGGGCAGTCAGGGCGACGCCATGAAGATGGCGGCCAACAACAAGGGCGGCGCGGCCATGGGCTTCATGGGCATGAACATGGCCGGTCAGGCGGGCGGCATGAACGCCCAGAACCTGTACGCCATGGGCCAGCAGCAACAGGCACAGGCCGCTCCCGCGGCTGGCGGCTGGACGTGCTCCTGCGGCCACAGCGGCAATACCGGCAAGTTCTGCGCCGAATGCGGCGCGCCGAAGCCCGCTCCCGCCGGGGAATGGAAATGCGCATGCGGCGCGGTGAACACCGGCAAGTTCTGCTCTGAGTGCGGCGCTCCCAAGCCCGCCGGAGAATGGACGTGCTCCTGCGGCGCCGTCAACAAGGGCAAGTTCTGCGCCGAGTGCGGCAAGCCCCGGCCGTAACACAGTGAACGAAGCTTGCGGTAAAGAGAGGAGAAAACCATGCACGAAATTTATTCTTACGACTATTATTATGAAGCCCCGGTATACACCGCCAGTCCGGTGGTGAGCATCGTTTCGCTGGTGCTGGGCGTGCTGATGATCGTGGCCATATGGATGATCTTCAAGAAGGCGGGCAAACCCGGCTGGGCCGCCATCGTTCCGTTTTATAATCAGTACGTTCAATTTGAGATCACATGGGGCAACGGCTGGCGGTTCCTGATGCTGCTGATCCCCTTCTATAACATTGTGCTGGCCATCCAGACCCAGATCAAGCTGGCCAAGGCCTTTGGCAAAGGCGGCGGCTTCGCCGTGGGACTGATCTTCCTGCCCTACGTGTTCTACCCCATTCTGGCCTTTGACGGCTCTGCTTATCAGGGCGTTCCCGGCTTCGGGCGGCGCGTGCAGCAGGAGGGCTATGCGCCCAGCTCCGGCGACTACCGGCAGCCGGAGCCGGAGTTCCAAGTGACCTTCTGCCCCAACTGCGGCGCGAAGGTGGACGGCGGCAAGTTCTGCGAGAACTGCGGCAGGCCCCTGTAAGCGGGCGATAACGGGAGGAACATTATGGCATCTCAAATAACCAACTATAAATGCCCGGCCTGCACCGCGCCCCTGCACTTTGTGGGGGCGTCGGGCAAGCTGGAATGTGACTTCTGCGGCAGCAAGTACGATGTGGCGGAGATCGAAGCCCTGTACGCCGACAAGGAAGCCGAGGCCGTGGAGGCCACGAAGCAGGCCAACGCCAAGGCGGAGCAGAACCGTCGGAGGATGGCGGACATGGCGGCGGACGGGTGGGACACCTCGTCCCTCAACAGCGACTGGGGCGCGGAGGCCGACGGCATGAAGGCCTACAACTGCCCCTCCTGCGGCGCGGAGCTGATCTGCGACGAGACCACCGCCGCCACCTCCTGCCCCTACTGCGGCAATCCGACGGTAGTACCGGGGCAGTTTAGCGGCGCATTGAAGCCGGACTATGTGATCCCCTTCAAGCTCAGCAAGGAGGACGCTATCGCGGCGCTGAAAAACCACTATAAGGGCAAGCCCTTCCTGCCGAAAGCCTTCACCAACGGCAACCACATTCAGAAGATCCAGGGCGTGTACGTCCCCTTCTGGATGTTTGACGGCAGGGCGGAGGGCGCCGTGGACTACGAGGGGCTTATCACTCACATCTACGACTCCGGCGACGAAGAGGTGACGGAGACCCAGCACTATGAGGTGCGCCGGGGCGGCTCCATTGCCTTTGAGAAGGTGCCGGTGGACGCCTCCAGCAAGATGCCCGATGACCACATGGACTCCATCGAGCCCTATGACTACGCCGACCTGAAGCCCTTTTCCACCGCGTACTTACCGGGCTTTCTGGCGGACAAATACGACGTCAGCGTGGCCGACAGCCGGGAACGTGCCGACAGCCGCTGTGCCGCGTCGCTGGAGATGGCCCTGCGCCGGACGGCGGATCAGTACGATACCTGCATCCCCCTGAATCAGGACATCCGCCTGAAGCGGGGCAAGGTACACTATGCCCTGCTGCCGGTGTGGATGCTGCACACCAAGTGGAACGGGAAGGATTTCCTGTTCGCCATGAACGGCCAGACCGGCAAGCTGGTGGGCGACCTGCCCACGGACATGGGCCGGTTCTGGGCCACATTCGCGGCCATCGCCGCGCCGGTGACGGCGCTGGCGGCGCTGCTGATGTGGCTGGCGTAAGGGGGGGCGAACGATGAAAAAACGGTTTGTGACCCTTCTTCTGGCGCTGCTGGCGGCGCTGACGCTGGCTGTGCCCGCATGGGCGGAGCAGCAGCCGGGCGACTCCTTCATTTACGACACGGCCGGGCTGCTGTCGGACGGGGACCGCGCCTATCTGGAGCAGATGGCGGACACCATCTCATGGCAGTACCAGTGCGGCGTGTATATCGTCACCGTGGACGACTATGAGGTCTACGGCAGCGACCGCTATTCCGCGGCGCTGAACATCTACCGCGGCAACGATTTCGGCATCGGCGACGGCCGGGACGGCATCATGCTGATGCTGAGCATGTGGGACAGAGATTATGAGGTGTTCATTCAGGACGGCGGACTGGCGGACAGCGCCTTTGGCAGCTATGCCGTCGATCTGCTGGAGGAAGCCTTTCTGCCCTATCT
This sequence comes from Bacteroidaceae bacterium, assembly GCA_963593515.1. GTDB lineage: Bacteria > Bacillota > Clostridia > Oscillospirales > Oscillospiraceae > Vescimonas. The sequence continues at coordinate 29,485 of CAVBAZ010000112.1, read as the reverse complement.
GGGCAATGACGACTGGTACGGCGGCTTCCACGCCTATCTGACCACATGCAGCGACGATCTGGCGCTGGCGGATATGGGCCAGCCGGTGAAAAAGCCGCTGACCAAGGTGATCCTGCCGGCGCTACTGGTGGGCTGCGGCGTGGCGCTGGTGGCGTGCCTGCTCCTGAAGGCCAAGATGAAGTCCGTCCGCAAGGGCGCGGAGGCGGATGTGTACGTCACCGCCGAGGGACTTGACCTGACGGAGCGGTACGACCGCTATACCCACACCACCGAGACCCGTGTCAGGAAGAACACCCGTGATGACCATGATTCCGGCGGCGGAGGGCATGGCTCCGGCGGCAAATTCTGAGCACCCTGAAACGGCAAAAAGCCGGAGGGCTTTGACATCTGTCAAAGCCCTCCGGCTTTTCTTATTCATCGTCGTTCCTTCGGCCTACGCTGAGGGTAGACAGCGCCATGCCCCACAGGGGGCCGAGGGTCAGACCCAGCGCGTGGCTCTCCCACAGCCCGCAGTAGTTGAGGGCCACGCCCACCATCAGGCCCAGCGCCGTACCTACCGCCATGCGCTCCTCCAGCGCCTTGCTGTGCTCTCTGGCCTTCCGGGTGCCCATTCCGGCACACAGGATGGCCACGGCGATACCGGCCAGTATCCACGGCAGCGCCGCCAGCACGAAGTCCTTTACCACGTCAGGCCAGCTCCTCTCCGGGATGGGCCAGCTCCGCGCCGTAGCGGAACACCACCGACGCGATGATCAACACCACGCCCAGCACCACGCTGGAGGCGTTGTCCATTCCGCCGGGGACAGAGACGTCAAAGGCGGCATAGGGGATGGCCCGCACGATCAGGCCCACCAGCGGCAGCACGATGGTCAGCACACCCAGACGGCGCAGCTCCGTGGCGCCGCTGTCGGTGAAGGGGGTGCCGTCGGCCAGCTCATGGGTCAGGTAGCTGTGGGCGAACCACAGCAGCAATCCGCTGATGGCGCAGGCCACGGCATCGGCGATCAGCGTTGCCAGCGTCCGGTAATAGCTGCCCTTGTCCACCACCGCCATCAGGCGGTCCAGCGCGTCGATGCCGGAACCGGGCATGTTGTTCCATCGGACCCACAGCAGCGCGGCCGCCGCGCCGAACACCAGTCCCAGAATGGACAGGATCAGCCCCACACGGACAAGGATGCGGAAAACGCGGGCACATTTTTGAATGATGGTCAGGTTCTTACTCATGGACGTCTCCTTTCTGGTTCCGCTTTTCGTCATAGCGGTCAATGAGGTTGGCGGCCACGGCGGTGATCAGCGCCGTGGGAAGCAGCAGGTGGTCAGCCTCGGTCATCAGGCACGCCATCAGCGCCGAGGCGGCCACGGCGCACAGCGCCAGCGCCAGAATACGCAGCGGCCTCATTCCACGTCACCCGCCGTCTTTTCGGGAATGATGATGGCGGCGATGATGTAGGCCAGCACGCCGCTGCCGCCCAGCGCGCAGAATAGGATCCATGCCAGACGGATCAGCGTGGGATCCATGTCGAAATATTCCGCGATACCGCCGCAGACACCGGCGATGACCTTGTTTTCATTGGAACGATGCAGTCTCTTTTTCATGATTCTTTTTCCTCCGTATGTTGATTTTCTTTTTGTTGAAAGAGCCGTGCGGCGGCAGCCATGCAGCCTCCGGCCACCAGCAGCACCGCGCCCAAAAGCAGGCTGGCGCTGACGGCCATCAGCACACCGGCAAGCGCCAGCAGCGCCGCGGCTATGTAAAGCAGTTTGGATGATGTCATATCGTCTCTCCTCCTGTTGTGCCCTTATTGTACCGCAGGGGAGGGCGCTTCCGATAGGCGGATTTTACAGGCGAATGTGTCAAATCTTCAGAAAAGGCACAAAAAGGGAGGGCATCGCGGCGCGATGCCCTCCCTTTTTGTGCTCATGTATCATTTTCCAGAAAGTCCCGGCGGTACTGGGAGGGGGTGACCCCCTCCGACTTCTTGAAGGCCTTGGTGAACACCCGGTAGTCGCCGTAGCCGGACTGCTCCGCCACCTCCGACACCGGCAGTGCCGTGGACAGCAGCAGCTTTTTGGCCCGCTCCATGCGGAGGTTGGTGAGATAGGTGAGGAAATTCACCCCGATCTCGCTTTTGAACAGCTGGCTGATGTACTGGGGGCTGAGGTGGAACTCCTCCGCCAGCAGGTTCAGGCTGATCTCCTCGGCCAGATGGGCCTGCATATACCGGGTCATGGCGGCGATGGGCCGCTCCTCCGCGGCGGCGGGCGCTTCCTCCGTCCGGCGGCGGAACAGGCTGATCTTCAGGTTGTCGATGCAGCTGCCGAACTCCTCATAGTTCACGGGCTTGAGGATATAGTCGGTGATCTGGAGCCGCAGCGCTTCGCGGCAGTAGGAGAAGTCGTCATAGCCGGACACGATGACAAAGGCGATGTCCGGATGCTTCATGCGGCTGAGCTGGATGACCTTCAATCCGTTCATGATGGGAATATTGATATCCATGATGGCGATATCCGGCAGAAGGGCGTCGATCTGGGCCAGCGCCTCCATGCCGTCGGCGGCCTCACCCACCACCTCGCAGTCGTGGGCCTCCCAGTCGAACAGCCGCTTGAAGCCCTCCCGGATCATAATTTCATCATCCACCAGCAATACCCGCAGCTTTTTCATGGCGTCTCCTCCTTTATGGGCAGCAGCAGCCGGGCCGTTACGCCGCCGCCCTCGTTCTCCGTATAGGACAGGCCGTATTCCCGGCCGCACAGCAGCTTGATGCGCTTCTGCACGTTCAGCAGGCCGATGCTGTTGCCCTCCAGCTTCGGGGCCTGACGGTCATAGTGCAGCAGCATTTCGTCCACAGCCGCCTTTTTGCCGGGGGCGAAGCCGCTGCCGGTGTCCCGGACGCAGACCTCCATGGCCGTATCGCCCTGCCGCCGGGCCGAGATGGTCACCGCGCCCCGGTAGCCCTTGTTTTTCAGGCCGTGGAGCAGGCTGTTCTCCACAATGGGCTGCAAGATGAAGTTGGGCACCAGCTGGTCGTACAGCGCCGGGTCGATGTCATAATCACATTTCAGCGCCGGATAGCGGTAGCACATCAGCTCCAGATAGGCCTCCAGCAGCTCCAGCTCATCCTCCAGCGGCACCATGGGCTGGTTCACCTTCACGCTGCGGCGGAAGAAATCCACCAGCCGCATGAGGAGGTCGGCCACCTTTTTGTCGCCGTCCAGCTGGGCCTGTATGCGGATGCTGTCCAGCGTGTTATAGAGGAAGTGGGGGTTCACCTGACTTTTCAGGTACAGCATGGACATCTTCTGCTCCGTCAGCTCCGCCCGCAGGATATCGGGGTTCTCCAGCGTCAGATAGAAGGACAGCGTCATCAGGGTGATGCCCATGCCGCTGATGAGCCATGTGTGGTGCAGGCCCTGTAAGGCGCAGACGGTAAACTCGATCACCAGTGCCGCGGCGATGGCGAATTTCTTCTTGGGATCGATGCGGCCCCACTGCCATAGCAGCAGTCCCGCGCACAGCAGCAGGTAGAAGGCCACGCTGGCGTAGCACACGTTGGCCTGTACACCGGTGGAATAGTTCCCCTGCGGCGTTTGGGCGTACTGGATGGGCAGCAGGAACGCACCCAACTCCGCCGCCGCCAGATAGATACGGGCCGCCAGATCCAGCCGCCGGGGCTTGCCGGTCTCCTCCTCCACCAGAATGGCGATGTACTGATAGAAGAGATACACCACCAGCACCATGGTGCCGATGAAGAGGCGGTGCAGCCCGTCGTTGAGCCAGCGGGGCACCGTGTCCAGATGGTTGACGGTGTAGAGGGTGGCCCCGTCGAGGGCCAGATGCACCAGCACCACCACCAGCAGCAGGGAAAAGGTGCGGTGCAGCGGCGTGTGCCGCCGCTCGGCGGAAAAATAGATGAAGGCCACAAAGGCCAGCACCAGAAACAGCGCGATCTCCATGCGCAGCATAAGCGTCACTTCCTTTTGTCCTATCATACCACACGGCGGCGGGCGCACACAAGAAAAAACGCCGCGCTTTCCATGGAAAGCGCGGCGTATCAGCCGTTTACTGCACCCGGAAGAACACCTTGGCGATGTCGGCGCTCTGCTTGGCGTCCTTGGCGTAGTAGTCCGCGCCGATCTTCTTGGCGTAATCCGCCGTCAGCACCGCGCCGCCGGTCATCACCTTGCAGTCCAGATGGGCCTCGTGCAGGGCGGCGATAGTCTCCTCCATGCTCTTGAGGGTGGTGGTCATCAGGGCGGACAGGCCCACCAGACGCACATGCTTCTCCCGCACGGTGTCCACCACCGTCTCCACCGGCACGTCACGGCCCAGATCGATGACCTCAAAGCCGTAGTTCTCCAGAATGACCTTGACGATGTTCTTGCCGATGTCGTGAACGTCGCCCTTGACGGTGGCCAGCACGATGCGGCCCTTGTCGGCGGCGGCGCTGCCGTCCTTGGCCATGGCGGCGCGGATCTCCTCGAAGGCGCTCTGGGCAGCGCTGGCGGCCTGTAAAAGCTGGGGCAGGAACAGCTGGCCCCGCTCGTACTTACCGCCCACCGCGTCCAGCGCCGGGATCAGCGCTTCGTCCACCACCGTCAAAGGCGGCACCTTCTCCAGAAGCTGGTGGGTCAGGGCGGCGCTCTCGCCCCGCAGGCCCTGCTCCACCGCCTTCAGCAGCGGGCCGTAGGCGCCCTGAGGCGGCGCGCTCCTGGGGACGCTCTCCATCATCCGGGCCAGCGTGCTGGCGGCGGGAACGCGGCCCGCATACCGGTCGATATAGGCGGCGCACTGTCTGTCCCGTCCGGACAGCACGGCATAAGCGCTGATGGCGGCCATCATCTCCGGGCTGGCCGGATCCATGATGGCCAGATCCAGCCCCGCGTCCAGTGCCAGCGTCAGGAAGATGGTATTCAGATACGCCCGGCAGGGCAGGCCGAAGCTGATGTTGGACACGCCCAGAATGGTGCGCACGCCCAGCTCCTCCTTGCACCGCCGCAAAGCCTTCACCGTCTCCATCACGTCGTCCTGCTGGGCACTGGCGGTCAGGGTCAGGCAGTCGATATAGATATCCTCCTTGGGAATACCGGCGGCCAGTGCCGCGTCACGGATGCGGCGGGCAATGGCCACGCGCTCCTCCGCTCTGGCCGGGATGCCCGCGCCGTCCACCGTCAGGCCGATCACCGCCGCACCGTACTTTTTGCACAAGGGCAGCACATGCTCCAGCACCGCCGGCGCACCGTTGACGGAGTTCAGCAGGGGCTTTCCGTTATAGGCACGCAGGCCCCGTTCCAGCGCCGCCACGTTGGTGGAATCCAGCACCAGCGGCTGGCTGATGACGCTTTGCAGCGTTTTCACCGCCTGCTCCATCAGGGCAGGCTCGTCCACCCCCGGCGCACCCACGTTCACATCCAGCAGCTCCGCGCCCTGCTCCGACTGGGCCACCGCCTGCTGCAAAACATAGTCCATATCCCCTTGGGCCAGCGCCTGCTGGAACCGCTTTTTGCCGGTGGGGTTGATGCGCTCGCCCACCACACGCACGGCGTCCACCGTCACACAGGACACGGGAGAGCACAGCACCGACGGCATGGGATGGGCCTCACGGCCCGGCACGCAGTCCCGGAACACGCCGCCCAGCAACCGGATGAAATCCGGCGTGGTGCCGCAGCAGCCGCCGGCAGCAAACAGCCCCAGCTCCCGGTAAGGCTCCATCTGTTGGGCAAACAGCTCCGGCGTGATGTCATAGCCGCTGCCGTCGGCACGGGGCAGACCCGCGTTGGGCTTGACGAACACCGGGAAATCCCCCGGCAGAGCCGCCGCCAGACGACGGGCCATGGGCAATATCTCCTTGGGGCCAAGAGAACAGTTGATGCCCAGCGCGTCCGCGCCAAGGCCCCGGGCCGTGGCGGCAAAGCTCTCCACCGTGCAGCCGGTGAAGGTGCGGCCGTCGGCCTCGAAGCTCATGCTGGCCAGCACGGGAAGGTCGCAGTTCTCCTTCACCGCCAGCAGGGCGGCCTTCAGCTCGTACAGGTCGGTAAAGGTCTCCACCACCACCAGGTCGGCTCCGGCCGCCGCGCCTGCCCGGACGATGCGGGCGAAATCCGCCACAGCGCTTTCAAAAGGCAGGGTGCCGATAGGCTCCAGCAGCTCGCCCAGCGGGCCGATGTCCAGCGCCGTCAGCGCCCCATAGGGCTGGCAGGCCCGCTTGCAGCAGGCTACGCCCGCCGCCACGACCTCCTCCAGCGTATAGGCACTCTTGGCCAGCTTGCGGGGCGACGCGCCGAAGGTATTGGTGTTGATGATCCGGCTTCCGGCAGCGGCATACATGCCGTGGATCCGCTGGATCTGCTCCGGGTCGGTGATGTTCAGCTCCTCAGGCCGTGCGCCCAGCTGAAGGCCCGCCGCCTGCAGCATGGTGCCCATGCCGCCGTCCAGCAGGATGGTATGGGGCTGGTTCCACAATTCATTGACTTGCACAGGTCTTCCCTCGCTTTCGATACTCACATCTGTCCCGCAGGGCGCAGTGTCCGCACCCTGCCAAATGGCCCGTCACCGGGCGGCGGCTGACGCCCAGCAGCGCCGTTACGCTTTTGCGCGGCGTCATCAGGGCGGTGTCCGTAACGTATAATCCGATCTGCCGTCCGGCATCCAGCAGCTCCGCCGCCTGCGGCTGCACCGTAACGGGCCAGTCGCCGTAGCCGGGGGAGTAGCGGCCGGTGAGATACCGCCCCTCAGCGGTGATCTGCCGCCGTAAGAGTTCCTCCGCCTGATCGGCGGACTGCTCCGCCAGCGCCGAGGCCAGCGCGTCCGCCGCCACACCGGCGGCGATGTCTCCGATGCCGGACAGGCGGATCTGCCGGTCCACGCCCGCGCCCAGCGTCACCGCCAGCAACAGGGCCTCGTCACAGTCGACAAGATGGGCCGGAATGTCCCGCCCCTGCAAAAATCCGGCGGCGGCCAATTCGGCCACATCGCAGCGCCGCCACACGGCACGGGGCATGGCAGCCGCCAGCACCGGCGGCGCCACGCGCTCCAGCAGGGCCATTGTGGCGCTGTCCGGTTCGCCCGGTTCCCCGAAGTACCGGGCCGCCTGACGCAGGTCGATCCGCGCCGCCTTCTCCAGCGGCAGCGTTGTTACCGGCCCCATGGCCCCGCCCCCCTTTCCGTTCTTTTCGTCCAGTATAACCTACCGCGCTCCTTCGCGCAATCCGTCTTTTGCCGGAAAAGAGAATTTTTTCGTGGGAAATCCTGTCAAAATGTCCCATTCGCAGGTGAAAACCGCTTGTCAGCAGCGGCGGCAGGCCGTATAATGGCAGAAAAGGAGGGATGCCCTGTGTTGACCGGCAACCGGCAATACGACAGCATGCTGACCGTGGCAAGGGAGCGCCTTGCCCGCCACGACCCGGCGGACATCGCACGGCGGGCCGCCGTGACCTTCGACGGGCGGCAGTTCACCATGACCAGCCTAGGGCAGACCGTGACGGTCAGCTATCCGGACTTTCAGGTATCTCCGGCGCTGGACATGTGGCACGCGCTGCCGCTGCTGCACTATCTGGATCTGGCGGACGGCACGGTGTTGTCTGGCCGGATGATGGCCTTTGCCCAGTACCCCGACGGCATGGTGCGGGGCGGTGGCTTTGACCGGCGGGTGGAGACAGTGATCCGTCAGCGGCTGGGCCTGCTGACCCCGGAGGAGCTGCGGCGGCGGTGTCTGGCACTGGGTGGTGAGCTGGTGGACAGCAACGCCGATGTGTGCGCCTGCTTCCGCTTCCTGCCCCGGTATCCCCTGTGGCTGCGGCTATGGCTGGCAGATGAGGAATTCCCCGCCTCCGGGCGGCTGTTTCTGGACGAGTGCGCCGCCCACTACCTGACGGTGGAGGACGCGGTAACGGTAGGCGATCTGCTGCTGGAGCTGCTGTGCAGCGGCGGCAGCGTGATACAGGAAAGGGAGGGCCTATGAGCAAATACATCTTGATCCCGGACTCCTTCAAGGGCACCATGTCCTCGGTGGAGATCTGCGGGATCGTGGCGGAAGCGCTGCGCGCGCAGGAGCCGGACGCGGAGATCCGCGCCATTCCGGTGGCGGATGGCGGTGAGGGCACCGTGGATGCCTTTCTTGCCGCCGCAGGCGGCCAGCGGGTCGCGGTGGCCTGTACGGGGCCTTACGGCGAGCCTGTCACCGCCTGCTACGGTCTGCTGCCGGACGGCACCGCCGTGGTGGAGATGGCTGCGACGGCCGGACTGCCCATGATGGGTGAGAAGCGCGATCCGGAGCGGACCACCACCTACGGCGTGGGCCAGCTGATCGTCCACGCGGCCCGGCACAGCGCACGGCAGATCGTACTGGCGCTGGGCGGCAGCGCTACCAATGACGGCGGCTGCGGCGCGGCAGCCGCAGCGGGCGTGCGGTTTTACGATGAAGCGGGCGCGGCCTTTGTTCCGGTAGGCGGAACGCTGAAGAATATCGCCCGCATCGACATGAGCGGCGTGGACGAGGCGGTGCGCCGCGTGCCCTTCATGACCATGTGCGATATCGACAATCCCCTGTGCGGCCCGGCGGGCGCCAGCGCGGTATTCGGCCCGCAGAAGGGCGCGGATGTCGCCATGGTGCGGCGGCTGGACGACGGCCTGCGCCATCTGGCGGAGGTGATCCGCCGCGATCTGTGCCGCGACGTGCTGTCGCTGTCAGGCGGCGGCGCGGCTGGCGGCTTCGGTGCAGGCGCTGCGGCGTTTTTTGCCAGTCCCCTGCGAATGGGGATCGACGTGGTGCTGGAGCTGACGAACTTCGCGCGGCTGGCGGCAGACGCCGACCTTATCATCACAGGCGAGGGACGGCTGGACAGCCAGAGCCTGCGGGGCAAGGTGGTCATCGGCGTGGCGCGGCAGGCCAGGGCGCTGGGCATACCGGTGGCGGCGCTGGTCGGGGCCAGCGAAACGGACATCGCCGCCGCTTACGCGGAGGGCGTCAGCGGTGTGTTCCCCATCAACCCCGCACTCGCTTCCTTCGAGGAGGTCAAGGCACAATGCCGGGAAAACCTGCGTTTCACCGCGGAAAATCTGGCTCGGTTCTACCGTGCGGTACGAGGATAAATGCAAAGCTGCACCCCATCAAGGGGTGCAGCTTTGTCAGGTTCGCACGCGGGCACCAAAACGTGCCACCGGTAAAATCAAAGAGCTACCCCATCAAGGGGTAGCTCTTTGAGAGGCTCGATTCTCACTAACGCAACAGTCCACCGGACTGTTGCTCCCAGCCTCGACACCTTTCAGGCGTGCGAGGCTGGAGTTCGTTTCGAGCCACTTCTTTTGCCCGCTCCACAAAAAATAAGGCCACCCGATGGGTGGTCTTATTTTTTGTGTGGTTGCCCACAAGTTTTGTTGTCTGTGAATCAGTGCTTTTTGTCTTGTTTCTCCGGTGACGTAGCCGCTCCTTCCAGCAGATCTGTCACGACCTGATTGAGCTGTGCAGCGTTCTTGGAGGTAATAACAGGGACACCAGTTTGGCTTTCGATGGCTTTCCGTGCGTCACCGGCCACCTTGCCTCCGGCGCGCGCCACATCAACACTTTCCGAAAATGTCTCTGGAGCTTTCTGCTTGGATATCTCCGTGGTAGTCGCCTCTGCCAGCATATTCAGCACTAGCTCCAGCGTGGTCATGTTGTCGCGGAGGTTTTCTTTCTTCAGACCTTTGAGGCTCTTGTACTGCCGCGTGGACATTCCCGACCATGCACGGGATATCTCGTCGGTAAGTATTGCGTACTCCACACCCTTCTGCACACCACGGGCATCCCACTCATCCGTCAGTTCCTTGCGGACTTGGATGGCCTGCAACCGCTGGTTGATCCATTCACGAGTATAGCCTTTCTTAAGGTATGTTTCCAGAGCTCGTTCAATAGTCAATTCCGGATCGATAGTCTCTTCAATGCGCTCCCGTCCAACCTGCGCCAACCACAGCTTGAACGGTTCCGCTTTGGGGGAAGGAATGGACTGGATGATGCGGAGAAGCTGTTCAGTGTCGGCTACATCGGTCAGGCGCTTTTTGCCATCTGAGGCGGTCATTTTCAACTGGTTACAAGACGTAACCGTTTCGTTGCCTTCGTCTTTAAGCCGCTTCTTGGTAACTTTCCAGTAGTTGCGTGCCGCTTGATAATCAGGCTGTTCAGTCAGCACAGAAATTACGTCGACATCAGAAAAGTACCATTCTTCCTTTTCTTCGTCCCATGCGGTACGAATACGCTTGTCCTCAAATAACTGTATTTTATCATTCTGCGGCATCACTCGCACCTCCAAGCAAATTTATTTCCTCCTGTATTTAAAAACAAAATTCCAAAATCTATCATGGTGTGATATTACTTCTACAACAGGGTTATACTTCACTAACCCTCCACGATGTATATACTTATCAGGGCAGACGTCCTCTAAGTTCTTGAATGCACTATTTCTCTCGAAAGAATAAGGTGCTTCTTTTAAAATTCCACTTTCAAAGAGGTCTTCATAGTCATCCAAGGTTTTCTTTCAATTTTGCGAAAGGAACTATCTTTGATTCAGTTTGATTATTATCAAGTGTTATAGTATCTGGCTCAAGGGATAAGACTTCATCTACAACAAATTTAGATAACGAAATACCATCTGCCTTGAATTCATTTAGTAATTGCTGCCCCGAAAGGACATTATTCAAGATTATAAGATTAACTGCTTGACGAAGCGCTTTGGGATGTGTTAATGAGATATAATCGTCTAGTGGTTCTTCGGTTCGCCACCCATTTTTAGAAATTTGTCGCATCAGATATTGATACTGATTTTGGTTAATTGCTTCTAAGTTATAGGCACGCACTACCATCGCAGAAATGGAAACTCTCCATTTTCGTTTAAGCTCCACATAGCGAGTTAATTTGTTGGGGCACATCTTGAGGTCGTTCAAAAATGCTGCTTTGGGGAGTAAAAATGCGGCTGCAAATTCATTTGCTTCATCTTCTCGCTTACGAAAGTCTTCGCGAGATGCATCGTCAAGGTCATTAAACTTCTCATGGAGTACAATATGTCCAAGTTCATGAGCAGCACTAAACTGTCGCCGGACAAAAGATGGTTTTTCAGTCCCTAATACGACACAATGATATGCGCTATCTTTAATCTCACCATATTGGTAAAAGGCATCAATCTTTTTTGTGTCTGTAGCAAATTCGGACATGATTATACCGTTTCGCTCCATTAGGCTAATCATATCTTGAATAGGTTCTTGTCCTAAGCCCCAATAATCTCTTAACCGCTGTGCAACGCTTGCAATATTTTGCGTATCTTTAAATTCTGGTACATTATATGGCCAAAAATCTACATATCGGGCTAACGTACCATATATTTGTGCTACATACTTTGCCTTGATTCTCTGCGAATTTAAGTCTCTTTTGTTGCTTGAAAACGGTGCACGGAAATACGTGTTTCCTACAAGTCCTGATACAGTTTTTTCATAAAAAAAGCTTACAGGAAATTTTAAAGCCGCGCTCATTCTACAGACAGTCCCGTAATCCGGTTCCGCTTTCTTATTTTCAAATTGAGATATAGCTTGCTTTCTTACTCCAATAAGACCAGCTAGTTCTTCTCCGGTCATTTTATTGTAAGCACGAGCTTCCGCTAAATGCTCAGAATTAAACTGACTCAAAATACTCATCCCTCTATTATAAACTGTTCAATACTCACTTTCCGGTTATGTTCCCGGCTTGCAAATCACTTTCTTGCAGGGCAGCCAAATCATTTTCCTTGACAAGATATTTTTCCTTAAGTTTGACAAGGGGTTCGTCATCGGGAAGAATAGCCGCAAAGGGAGAAGCTTGAGAAATATATTTAGATTTCAAGTATTTTGTCCAATTATCACTCACTGCAATCTCAAGTGTTGGTGTAAGTAATACCGCCCTAGCTGATGTTACTCCAGTATAGTCATAGTCAAATAGAACCAAAAGATGCTCCTCGATAATGCCAGAAAAGCCACTTAACAACTGATTTCTCAATTCAGCTAGTACTGAGCAATCTCGTTCCACCATCATTTGTTCGAGACGTAGCTGACCCTCTATAGGATCTCGCTTCCGATTGTTAGATACTAATGCCTCAAGGTAATGTGGGCGAAGCGCAGGGCAACGCTGTAATTTCCGTAAATTTTGTTCGGTCATTACTGACAAAGAGAGATTTGTAACACGGTCGAAAAGGATTAAAAACTTCCACGCCCCTCGCTTCTGAAAGCTAACCTGAAACTCACCACCGAGCCCGTCCGATAAATTTCTGTTAATAAAATTCCAACGGAAGAGCCCACTTCCAACGGTAGTCGGTAGAGCATTTTCATAGATTAGCTCTGGCATATCTTGAGTTACTGCCCTAAATATGCCATTTGCCAAAAAAGCTTTTTGGTTTTCACTCAAGGGGATTTCGTGGATCACAACGCCACCTCCTAATTTGTTTTCTCTATTTTTACATATTTGCAGAGAAAAGTCAAGTGCTTTTTCTTTTTTGCACAAGTTTGTATCCAACTTGGCTTGATCCCCTTTCGGATTCTCTCTCTTTTTGTATATTTGCTTACACTCTGGAATTTCGATTTAACGGAGGAATACCAGAATTTGTTTATGTGCCTTGCAGCCAGACAATGTTATCAACTCAATTTCGTCCTATTCAGCGACAACTTCAGCAGCAACATTTTGAATTCCGGCGCAATCCATGAAGCAAACTCACAGGCGATCATCGGGTGAGCAAATGTGCCTCCGGATTTGCCCTGCTTAGAAACGATACCGATCGCCTTTGTTTGCTCGATCCACAATTTTGGCGTTAATGTAAATGAAGCAGTTTTCTTCTTTCCTAACAATTTAATATAGCCAACATCACTGTAATCGGGATTGTTCTCTTTCTCCCACAGGTTTAAGAAGGCCAATGTATTCTCGCTTCGCAGCCAACGCTGTATCACATATCCCGGAGCATCCTCGCTGTGCGCGCGGGCGATCTCGGTCAGAGAAATGTAACTTTCATCATGTGTTTTGTCCTGCGGAATCGGCGATTTCTTTCGCCCCATGCGTTCCAATACCTCTCGCTTACTCATGCCATAACCGGCAATATGGGGGGACTTATAATTATATTCAGCGATATCGTTTTCCCTTGCGATCTTTGCTATAATTTGATCCCGTTCCTCACATGTGATGATATCTTCCGCTACAAGGCTCTCCAATAAGTTGCCAATTCCAATTAAATCTACCAGTTTATCTGCCACATACCTCACCTCTTGAGGCTATTGTAGCACAACTTGTGCAAATGCAAAAGATAAATCAAATCAGGGTCATATCCGGAGAAACATAGCGTGTGTCTTTCCTCGGTGAACCTTCCTGATCGTAGTCAATATTGCAGCGAGCGGACTTCTCAAATTGGGCGTCCAGAAACTTCTCCCATCCGATTGATGGCCACATATTTTCCGTTAGAAAGAAGATGGTCAACCGAAGCACGAGTCCATTTTGGTTTTCCAGTCGGAGAAGGTATTTGCTTTTCGTAGAGCATATCCACGATTTTTCCCAGACTTGCTCCCGCTATATAGAAATCAAAAATCATGGCGATAACATCAGCTTCGTCCTTGTTGATTTTGAGTGTCCCGCTGCTGGTCAAAATAAAACCATATGGAATTCTCATGTTTTGTTCCTCCTAAAAGCAAAAATTCCCATGTCATTATCTCATCGAGGAGATAAAACATGGGAATATAGAATGTTTTCTGTGTCTGTTCTGCACAATTTGCAGGTTTGCTTCGCAGTATGCTTATATCAAAAAAAGCAAAAGTTGCGTATAACTTATGTTATACGCAACTTTTGTCTAATTTGGAGCGGGCGACGAGGCTCGAACTCGCTACCTCGACCTTGGCAAGGTCGCGCTCTACCAGATGAGCTACGCCCGCAAACGCAAGATTGATTATATCGCATGATCCCGCGTTTGTCAATCCCGCATTTTCATTTTTTCATCAGTATCTCAATAATGCCCGCAGAAGTTTCGTTAGGATAAAATTCCACCTGCCATGCGCCCTCCGTACCGCCGGTATGCTCCTGCTCCACCTGCGTCACGATGTCCAGCACCTCCTGCGCCTGATCGTCAAAATACCCCACCTGCACCACAAGCTCCGACGCACCGTTCTCGACGGCAGCCGTCAGCAGCGCGTGCAAGGCGGAAACGCTGGTAGCGTGGACAACATTTTTCAGCTCCGTCTCCGTGCGGCGGTAGCCGATGGTCAGCTTGATCTCGCTGTACGCCCGGTTGTCGTCAGAAACGGTGTAGGTCATATACTCCACGGCGTAGGAGCCCATGGGGGTTTCCCGCTGCACCTCCTGACAGGCATCCTCGATGGCCTGCTCCGCTTCCTGCGATTCCTCGCCGGGGTAGAGCCAAATCGTACCCTCGGTAGCGTAGTCACCGATCAGCACCAGCAGGTCGTTGACCAGATCCTGATTGTTCTCGGCCCGCAGGACATTGGCCGCGCCGCTCTCATAATAGGAGGAGCTGTGGGGCTCCACGCTGCTGTAGCCCCGCTCCAACATGCCGCAGCCGCTGAGCGGCAGCGCCATGGCAAGGGCCAGCACAAGGGCAATGATCCTCCGTTTCATAGCAGTTCCTCCTTATACCGCCGTAAAACACGGCGGGTAGGGGCCGATGCCCACATCGGCCCGCACGGTAAACGATAACACCTGCGGTAAACAGCGGGGCGATGTGGGCATCGCCCCCTACGAAAAGGCCAGAAAGTCCCCGCTTATTTTACATCAGTGTGATCTGCTTCTCGTCGCTGTCCTCCGGCTTCACCAGCGCGCCGGCGGCTGGGATGGTACGGGTGCGGTAGCGGGCCGGGTTGGTGATGCCGGTCTCCGCCACGGGAACGACCCGCTCCAGATGGTACTTGGGCTTGATGGTCATGACCGCCACGCCCTGCGTGGCGCGGGTGGTCTTGGGGGTCAGGGACGCCGTATGCATCAGCAGGCACCGGGGCTCATTGGTGTACAGCGCCAGCTCCGTATCCTCCTTCATGGCCAGCATGGCCGTCAGGGGCGCTTTATCGCTGTAGGCGCCGGTAAGGCGGCGGCGGTTGGAGGTGGTGGCGTAGGCGGTCAGGGGCACCTTGGCGGCCTTGCCGTTTTCAAAGAAGAACAGCATGAAGCCGCTGTAATCCCCGGCCAGCGCCAGATAGATGACGTTCTCGCCGTCCTCCATGCCCAGCTTGGCGGGCAGGTAGTCACCCAGCGCCGAGGCCTTGGTCTCGCCGAACTCGCTGGCGCGGGTCTTATAGACCTGCTGACGGTCGGTGAAGAACAGCAGCTCGGCGGCGTTGGTGGCCTCGAAATACTGGGCGGGGCCGTCGCCCTCCTTGTACTTCTGCTCGCCGGACATGCGGAGGGACTGGGGCGTGATCTTCTTGAAATAGCCCTGACGGCTGAGGAACAGATGCACGGGATAGTCGTCGATGGGTTCCTCCTCCGGCTCCTCGGGCAGCTCGTGGCCGTAGACGATCTCGGTATGGCGGGGGATGGCGTACTTCTTCCGCACGTCGGTCAGCTCGTCGATGATGATACGGCGGATGCGCTGAGGCCGGGCCAACGTGTCCTCCAGATCGGCGATCTCGTCGGCCAGCGTCTCGGTCTCCGCCACCCGCTTGAGGATGTACTCCTTGTTGATGTTGCGCAGCTTGATCTCCGCCACATACTCCGCCTGCACCTGATCGATGCCGAAGGCGATCATCAGGTTGGGGATGACCTCGGCTTCTTCCTCCGTCTCACGGATGGTGGCGATGGCCTTGTCGATGTCCAGCAGGATGCGCTTCAGGCCCTGCAAAAGGTGCAGCTTGTCCTGCTTCTTTTTCAGGATGAAGTACACCCGACGCTTGACGCATTCGGTGCGCCACGCCGTCCACTCCTCCAGAATACCGCCCACGCCCAGCACACGGGGCTGGCCGGCAATGAGGATGTTGAAGTTGCAGCTGACGGTGTCCTGTAAGGGGGTCAGACGGAACAGCTTGGCCATCAGCTTGTCGGGGTCCACGCCCCGCTTCAGGTCGATGGCCAGCTTCAGGCCGCTCAGGTCGCTCTCATCCCGCATGTCGTTGATCTCCTTCACCTTGCCGGCCTTCACCAGCTCCGCCACCTTGTCCAGAATGGCCTCGATGGAGGTGGAGTAGGGGATCTCGTAGACCTCGATGAGGTTCTCCTTCTTGTCGTAGCGGTAGCGGCTGCGAACCTTCACGCCGCCCCGGCCGGTGCGGTAGATCTCCCGCAGTTCGTCCGGATCGCAAAGGATCTGTCCGCCGGTGGGGAAGTCCGGAGCCAGCAGGGTCGAGGGGATGTCGTGGTCGGGATTTTTCAGATAGGCGATGGTGGTGTCGCACACCTCGCCCAGATTGAAGCCGCAGATCTGGGAGGCCATGCCCACGGCGATGCCCTGATTGGCGGACACCAGCACGTTGGGGAAGGTGGTGGGCAGCAGGGACGGCTCCTTCATGGTGTTGTCGTAGTTGTCCACAAAGTCCACGGCGTCGCAGTCCAGATCGCGGAACAGCTCGGCGCAGATGGGGGAGAGCTTGGCCTCGGTATAGCGGCTGGCGGCGTAGGCCATGTCGCGGGAATAGACCTTGCCGAAGTTGCCCTTGCTGTCCACAAAGGGGTGCAGCAGGGCCTCGTTGCCCTTGGCCAGACGCACCATGGTCTCATAGATGGCCTGGTCGCCGTGGGGGTTCAGGCGCATGGTCTGGCCCACGATGTTGGCGGACTTGGTGCGGCCGCCGGTGAGAAGGCCCATCTTATACATGGTGTACAGCAGCTTGCGGTGAGCGGGCTTGAAGCCGTCGATCTCCGGGATGGCGCGGGAGACGATGACGCTCATGGCGTAGGGCATATAGTTTTCGTCCAGCGTGGCGGTAATGGGCTGGTGGATCACCGCGCCGCGCAGGCCCATCACATTGGGATCGGCGCTGCGGTGAACGGTGCGTTCCGGTTGATTTTTCTTTGCCATAGGAGCAATGTCCTTTCCTTGCGTTTCGTAGGGGTCGATGCCTACGCAGTGAAACAAGTACCCTTGGGGTGCATCGACCCGCATGGGGACTCTTGTATGTGCGTAGGGCGGGGTGACCTCACCCCGCCGTGCGGTAAACGGAGGTATGTACAATATTCGGCGGCGGCCTGAGGTCAGGCCGCCCTACGAAATGTGCGGCTATTTAAGGTTCGTCCTCCAACAGGTCGCCCTTTCCAAGGTTGCACCTGTCGCAGAGCGTTCTGAGGTTTTTTTCATCACTTGTTCCGCCCTTTGATATCGGGATAATATGGTCAACATGCAGTCTAACACCATCGTGCTGCGATGCCCCGCACAGCTGACAGCGAAAGCCATCACGGCGTAGGATTTGATATCTCAGTCTGTCAGTAACCCGACGGCGCTCTGCTTTTCTGCGATATTCTTCGGAACTTCTTCTTTCTATATCCCTCTTTACTTCTGCAAAAACATCACGAATGTCTTCCTCAAAGAAAGTACATTCTTCCCAATACTCATTACGTCCCGCCGGACTGGTGTACTCTCTTCTACATTCTGCTTGAATATCCACTATTGGACGAAAAGACCGCTCATTTACCATTTTCTGTTCTACTTTTAAAAATCTCTGGTATGGGATTTCTAATTGCTTACACTCTTCTTTTGTCGCTTCAGAGTGTAAGTTATGTAGCTCAGTTGTATAATTTTTGTAGAGGTTTCTATTTGCTTCTATGCCATCCAGTGCCTGGCTCATTTCTGATAAATGGTCTCTTATTCCATCATAAAGAACATCTTCCAGACTCCATCTGTCGTAGGCAACTTTGCTGTTTTCTTCTTTAAAGAAATAGATATCTCCGTTTTCAAAAATATCCCAACAAAAATGATACCGCTGGTTTAACTCCTCTACATTTTTATAATAGCTACTGTTCGCTTTAACAACTGCCCGCGCCTTTTCATTTTGCTGCTTTCGTATTGAAATAACTACTAATGCAAACAGCGCAATCAGCAAAAGGAGCACCGCTGCCCATATCCACACATTTTCAAGTATGTCTTGCAGCTGCATATTTTCCCCTCTTCTCAACTCACGTCGATCATGTCCATGTACTTGTGTCCGTTCTCCGCGATATACTCTTTGCGGCCGGAGAGGTTGTCCCCCAGCAGCAGGTCAAAGACGCGGGCGGTCTCCTCGGCGTCGGCGGGCAGCACCTTGATAAGGCGGCGGGTCTCCGGGTTCATGGTGGTCATCCACATCATCTCCGGGTCGTTCTCGCCAAGGCCCTTGGAGCGCTGGATATTGGTCTTTTTGCCGGACAGCTCCTTGAGAATATCCGCCTTCTCCTTCTCGGAGTAGGCGAACCACGTCTTTTCGCCGGACTTCTCCTTGCAGGTGATCTCGAACAGGGGCGTCTCCGCGATATAGACCTTGCCCTCCCGGATCAGGGTGGGGCAGAGGCGGTACAGCATGGTCAGGATCAGCGTCCGTATCTGGAAGCCGTCCACATCGCCATCGGTGCAGATGACCACCTTGCTCCAGCGGAGGTTGTTCAGGTCGAACTGGTTCAGATCCTTGACGGCCTTGCCGGAGACCTCCACGCCGCAGCCCAGCACCTTCATGAGGTCGGTGATGACGTCGCTCTTGAAAATACGGGGGTAGTCGGCCTTCAGGCAGTTCAGAATTTTGCCCCGGACGGGCATCAGGCCCTGAAACTCCGCGTCGCGGGACTGCTTGCAGGCGCCCAGTGCGGAGTCGCCCTCCACGATATAAAGCTCGCGGCGCTCCACGTCCTTGGTGCGGCAGTCCACGAACTTCTGGACGCGGTTGGCAATGTCGATCTTCTCGGTGAGCTTTTTCTTCTGGTTGATGCGGGTCTTTTCCGCCGTTTCGCGGCTGCGCTTGTTGATCAGCACCTGGGCGGCGATCTTCTCGGCGGCGTCGTGGTTCTCGATAAAGTAAATCTCCAGACGGCTGCGGAGGAACTCCGCCATGGCATCCTGCACGAACTTGTTGGTGATGGCCTTCTTGGTCTGGTTCTCGTAGCTGGTCTGGGTGGAGAAGTTATTGCTGACCAGGATCAGGCAGTCCTGCACGTCGGGATAGGTGATCTTGGCCTCGGATTTCAGGTACTTGTTGTTCTCCCGCAGGTACTTGTCGATGGCGCTGACCAGCGCAAGTCGGGTGGCCTTTTCCGGGCTGCCGCCGTGCTCCAGAAAGCTGGAGTTGTGATAGTGCTCCACGATGGACACCCGGTTGGAGAAGCACAGCGCCACGCTGAGCTTCACCTTATACTCCGGCTTGTCGGCCCGGTCGCGGCCCCGGCGCTCGGCTTCCCAGAACACCGGCTCGGTGAGGGCGTCGTCCCCCGCCAGCTCGGCGATATAGTCCTCGATGCCACGGGGATAGAGGAACTCCTCGGTGTCGAATTTACCGCTCTCCGTCTCGTTCAGCAAGCGGAAGGTGACCCCGGCGTTGACCACCGCCTGACGCTTCATAGCGTCCCGGTAGTAGTCCAGCGGCACGGCGATATCGGTGAACACGTCCAGATCCGGCAGCCAGCGGATGCGGGTGCCGGTTTTCTTCTTGTTGCTGGTCAGCTCCTTCACCTGAAGGCCGCCGATGTTCTCGCCCTTCTCAAAGTGGAGGGTGTACTCCTTGCCGCCGCGCCACACGGTAACGTCCATGTACTGGGATGCGTACTGAGTGGCGCAGGAGCCAAGACCGTTGAGACCCAGTGAGAACTCGTAGTTCTCGCTGTTCTCGTTGTCGTACTTGCCGCCGGCGTACAGCTCGCAGAACACCAGCTCCCAGTTATAGCGGCCCTCCTTCTCGTTCCAGTCCACAGGGCAGCCGCGGCCCATGTCCTCCACCTGCACGGACTTGTCCAGATAGCGGGTGACGGTGATCAGGCTGCCGTGGCCCTCGCGGGCCTCGTCGATGGCGTTGGAGAGAATTTCAAACACGGCGTGCTCGCAGCCCTCCAGCCCGTCGGAGCCGAAAATGACGCCGGGGCGTTTCCGGACGCGGTCCGCGCCCTTCAGGCTGGTGATGCTTTCGTCGTTGTATACGTTTTTCTTTGGCATATGGAAAAAACCTCCAAAAGGTTGTAGCAGTCATGCGGGCACAGGCCCAATATATTGTAACGCATTTTCCCGGCAGGTGCAAGGGGCTTGGGGTCGTTTTCCGCCGGTTCGCGTTTGATTTTGTATCAAAAATGTAAAAGGCAGGCAAAAAATAATTTTGCCGCAACCAGTCAGAAACCGCCTGACAATAGGGTTTTGCACATTTTCCACATAGTTTTCCACCGCCGTTATGTTAACTCGTTTTGGGCGGAAATGTTGCAGTTTTTCGTCACGAAATTCCTTCTATCGGCAACGGAACCGAAAAGGAACGGGTATGCATTTTTTATGCATACCCGTTCCGGTTTTCATGGCAGACAAGCCGGTTTACTCAGCCTTAGCGTCCCCGGACTTTGCATCCTCGGCCTTGGCGGCCTCTTCCGCTTCCTTAGCAGCCTTGGCGGCAGCGGCCTTCTTCTCGGCGGCAGCCTTCTGCGCAGCCTTGAACTTCTCCTTCTCCTCGGGAGTGGGGATGGGCTCGATGGCGTTGCGGGGGCAGGCCTTGGCGCACATGGTGCAGTTCTTGCACTTGCTGTAATCGATGACGGCCACGTTGTTGACAACATGGATGGCATCGAACTTACAGGTACGCTCGCACATGCCGCAGGCGATACAGCTGTTGGCGCAGACCTTGGTGACAGCGGGGCCCTTGTCCTTGTTGGAGCAGTTGACGAACACCTTCTGCTTGTAGGGCACCTCCACGATCAGGTGGTGCGGGCAGGCAGCGCGGCAGGCGCCGCAGTTGGTGCACTTCTCCTTATCGACAACGGCAACGCCGTTCTCAACATGGATGGCGTCGAACTTACAGGCAGCCACGCAGGAGCCGAAGCCGAAGCAGCCGTACTTGCAGGCCTTGGCGTCACCGCCGCAGACCTTGGTGGCAGCCAGACAGTCCTTCACGCCGCGGTACTCGAAGTTCTCCTTGGCGTTGCAGCCGCCGTTGCACAGCACATGTGCCACCATCTTATCGCCGGAGGGAGCCTCCATGCCCATGATGGCAGCGATCTTGGCTGCACCCTCAGCACCGGCGGGAGCGCAGGCGTTGATGGGAGCCTTACCGGCCAGAATGGCCTCGGCGCAGCCGCCGCAGCCGGGATAGCCGCAGCCGCCGCAGTTGGCGCCGGCCAGACATGCCTGAATCTCAGGCAGACGGGGATCGACCTCGACCTCGAACACCTTGGCGGCCACCGCCAGGATCAGGCCGAAGATAATGGCAAGAGCGCCCAGAATGACGATTGCCCAAATCACAGTAGTCATATTCCTCTACCTCCTTACCAGACCTTCAGGCCGCTGAAGCCCATGAAGGCCAGCGCCATCAGGCCGGCGGTGACCAGCGCGATGGGGAAGCCGTCAAAGGCCTTGGGGTTGTCGCTGGAGACCTCCAGCTGCTCACGGACAGCCGCGAACAGGAAGATGGCCAGCAGGAAGCCCAGACCGCCGGTGATACCGTAGACCACGGACTCGATGAAGTTGTAGTCATTCTGCACGTTCAGCAGGGCGACGCCCAGCACGGCGCAGTTGGTGGTGATCAGAGGCAGGTACACGCCCAGAGCGGTATACAGGGTGGGGATGTTCTTCTTCAGGAACATTTCCACGAACTGCACCAGACCGGCGATGACCAGAATAAAGGCCACGGTCTGCATGAACTCCAGACCCAGCTTCACCAGAACCAGATTCACCAGATAGCAGAACGCGGAGGCCAGACCCATAACGAAGGTCACGGCCGCGCCCATGCCGACAGCGGTATCGATCTTCTTGGACACGCCCAGGAAGGGGCAGCAGCCCAGGAACTGCGCGAAGATAAAGTTATTGGTCAGAATAGCGCCAAGAGAAATGGCGAGCAAAGTAGTAAAAGACATAACTTACTTGGCCTCCTTTTTCTTTTCGCTCTTGGCCAGCGCCCACTGCATCACGGCGATCAGTGCGCCCAGCGTCAGGAAGCCGCCGACCGGCAGCGTCAGGATCTTGATGCCGAACTCGTCGGGGAAGATGGTGATACCGGGTGCGCTGCCCAGTCCGCCGCCGCCCAGCAGGCCGCCGCCGAACTTGCCGTAGCCCAGGAACTCACGCACCACGCACATGATGATCAGCACGATGGTGTAGCCGATGCCCTGGAAGATACCGTCCAGCGTGGAAGCGCCGACGCTGTTCTTGGAGGCAAACGCCTCGGCACGGCCCAGGATGATGCAGTTAACGACGATCAGGGGGATAAACACGCCCAGAGACTCGGACAGGGCGGGAACGAAGGCCTTCAGCAGCAAGTCGACGCAGGTCACGAAACCGGCGATGACGACGATGAAGCAGGCGATACGCACTTCGTCAGGAATGATCTTGCGCAGCAGCGCGATAAAGATGTTGGACAGGGTCAGGATGATCAGCACGGACACGCCCATGCCCAGACCGTTGAAGAAGGACGTGGTGATGGCCATGGTGGAGCACATACCCAGCAGCTGGACCAGCACGGGGTTCTGTGTGATCAGACCCTCTTTGAATTGCTTACTTACATTCATTGTTTATGCTCCTCCTTTCTTAGCCCATTGCTTCCACGGCAGCCAGAGCGGCATTAGCGCCCATGGTGATGCCCTTGGTGGAAACGGTAGCACCGGAGATGGCGGTGACGGTCTTGCCCACCACCAGAGAACCGGCGCCGGACATGCCCTGGAACTGATCCAGAACGGGGACACCGGCGGCGTTGGGCTCGTTGCCCACGACCTTGGTGCCGATGCCGGAGGTCTCGGAGTGGCTGACCACGGAGATGCCGGTGATGGCCTTGTTGGCATCCACACCGATCATCATGACGATGGTGCCCTGAGAGCCGGAGGCGGAGATCTTCATCACATAGCCGTTGTCCGCGCCGCCGGTCTTAACGCCGTACAGCTCGGTCAGCTTACCGCCCTGAGCGGCGGCAGCGGCGGCCACATCGTCGCTGATCTCCAGCTTATCGGTGAACTCGCTGCCCTCGGCGACAACAGCGCTCATGGAAACGCGGGTCTTTTCCGCGTCGATCTCGGCGATCTTGTCGGCGGTGACATTGTTGACCAGACCCAGCAGGGCCGCAACGATCAGAGAGATGATCGTCAGAGTACCGGCGACCTTGAGAATAAACTTACCGGAGATTTTCATTACTTAGCCGCCTCCTTCTTTTCTTTCTTGACCGCACCGTAGATGGTGGGACGGATGTACTTATCCAGCAGCCAGGTGGTGCAGTTCATGATCAGGATGGAATAGCACACGCCCTCGGGATAGGAACCGAAGCGGCGGATGAAGCAGGTGATCAGACCGCAGCCGATGCCGAAGATCAGCTGGCCGGGCTTGGTAACGGGGGAGGTGGCGTAGTCGGTCGCCATGAAGATGGCGCCCAGCATCAGGCCGCCGCCGAACACGTTGTACAGCATGTACTGCACGTTGTCGATACCGGCGGGAGCGGAGATCAGGGTCAGGATAGCCACGGTGCCGATGAAGGCCACGGGGGTGTGCCAGCTGATGACCTTGCGGATCAGCAGCCAGGCAAAGCCCAGCAGCAGCGCCAGCGCGGAGACCTCGCCCAGGGAGCCGCCCACACGGCCGATGAACATGTCGGCAACGGAGTAGTTGGTGGTCAGCTCAGTGAACTTCTCCACGGTGCCTTCCTTCATGATGGCCAGAGGAGTGGCGGTGGAGACCACGGTGTCGACCTTGCTGGTGGGCAGGGTCCAGGTGGTCATGGCGGTGGCATAGCTGGCCAGCAGGATGGCACGGCCGGCCAGAGCGGGGTTCAGGAAGTTACAGCCAATGCCGCCGTACAGCTGCTTGACCACAACGATGGAGAAGAACGCGCCGATGATCAGCGTCCACCAGGGCAGCTCAGGCGGGCACACAAAGGCCAGCAGCATACCGGTGACAACGGCGGACAGGTCGCCGATGGACTGGGGCTTCTTCAGGAGCTTGCGGTACAGCCACTCCCAGAACAGGCAGGCCACGATGGACACCACCACGGAGATCAGCGCCTTGAAGCCGAAGTTGTAGATGGCCCAGAACAGGGCGGGCAGCATGGCGATGATCACGTCCAGCATGATGGAGCGGGTGTTCTCGTTGGAACGGATATGGGGGGAGGAGGACGCGATCAGCTTCAGATTCTTGTAATCAGTCATGGTTTACGCCTCCTTCTTTTCGGCAGCGGCCTTCTCGGCCTCAGCCTTGGCCTTGGCGGCCATTCTCGCGTTGTTGACCTGCTGCTTGCCCAGACGGAACGCATGGGTCAGGGGCAGGCGGGCGGGACAGGTGTAGGTGCAGGCGCCGCACTCGATGCAGTCCATGCCGTGCAGCGTGTTCTGCCAGGTCTCCACGTCGCCCTTCATCAGGTACTTATACATGAACACGGGCTCCAGACGGATGGGGCACACGCCCACGCATTTGCCGCAGCGGATGCACTGAGGATTCTCCTCGTACTTCTCCTCTTCACCGGCAAAGGCCAGCATGGCGCCGGTGCCCTTACCCACGGACACGTCCACGCTGTACTGGGCAAGACCCATCATGGGGCCGCCCATGATGAGCTTATAGGTCTCATCCTTCAGGCCGCCGCAGGCGTCAAACAGCTTGGAAATGGGGGTGCCGATGGGGCACTCGATGTTCTTGGGCTCGATCACACCGGAACCGGACACGGTGACGATCTTGTTCACCACGGGCATGCCCTCGTACACGGCACGGTAGATGGCGCAGGTGGTGTTCAGGTTGAAGATGCAGCAGCCTGCATCGGCGGGCAGCTTGCCGGAAGGCACCTGACGGCCGGAGACGGCCTGTACCAGCTGCTTTTCAGCGCCCTGGGGGTAACGGGTGTGGAGCACTTCCACCACCACGGGAGCGTTCAGCTCCTGAATCTTGGCGTTCAGCACGTCGGCGGCGTTCTGCTTGTTGGCCTCGATGCCGATGTACACCTTATCCAGACCGAAGCACTTGGCCAGAATAGTCGCGCCCTTGATGACCTGGTCGGGACGCTCCAGACATGTGCGGTGGTCGCCGGTGATGTAGGGCTCGCACTCGGCGGCGTTGATGATGACGTAGTCCACCTTGCCCAGCGCGGAGGAGATCTTCACGTGGGTGGGGAAGGTAGCGCCGCCCTGGCCGACGATGCCTGCGTTCTTGACGATCTCCACCAGCTGCTCACCCGTCAGGTTCTCGGGGTCAGCCGCGGGCTTCACGTCTTCACTGATGGTGTCCTGGAAATCGTTCTCGATCACCACGGACATCATGGTACCGCCCATGGAATAGGGGCGGGGCTCCACTGCCTTGACCGTACCGGATACGCTGGCGTGGATGGGTGCGGATACGAATCCGCCGGGTTCACCGATCCTCTGTCCAATTTTTACCTTGTCGCCCACTGCAACAATGGGTTTGCAAGGCGCACCGATGTGCATAGACATGGGGATGACCACCTCAGCCGGAGCTTCCAGCTTTTCGATGGCCTTTTCATTGGTCGCGGCCTTCATGTCATTGGGATGAACGCCGCCAAAGAAAGCTTGTGCCATTGTCTTCACCTCATCTTACTGCATTCGTATCTGATGGTGAAATGCCCACGCGCGGTGTTCCAATTCCGTGCGCCGGGATCTCACCATCGGCTACTTCAGGTGGTTAGACCACCTCACACTGCGTTTTATCATACAACAAAAACTCGCTGTTGTCCAGTCTTATGCGGGAATTCTTCCTGAAATTTTGCCTTTTTTGTCAGTAACTTAGCCCTTTTCTCCGGAAACATGAACGCTCTTGCGTTCTACTCTTTCGTATGCTACAATATATGGTAACAGCTGGGAATTTCCGGCAGGCGCGGCGCCTGTCGGCGGAGTGATAAGAAAGGAGCGGTTCTATGCTTGACCGTGTACAATTGAAATTGGAGGCCAAGGCCATTACCAAAAATGCCTGCGTATCGGCCTACCTGTTCACGCTGCTGTTTATGGCCATCGGACTGGCGCTGAACGGCATCGACTGGCTGATCACCGGCGGCCCGCAGGCCGAGGCAGCCACCTATGTGGAAAATTATATGCCGGAGTTCAGCGTCTATTTCCAGAGCACGGAGCCGGTGCTGCACCTGCCGTCGCTGGCCGTGGGCTTCATCACCATCGTGCTGTCGCTGGTGTCCTCGGTGCTGAGCGCAGGCTACGTCCTGTATACCATGAGCGTCCGCAAGGGCATCGTCACTCCCTACTCCACCATGTTCGACGGCTTTTTGTTCGCGGGCAAGGTCATTCTGCTGTCCATCGTGCAGTATATCTTTGTGTTCCTGTGGTCGCTGCTGTTCATCATCCCCGGTATCATCGCCGGATACCGTTACCGCTTCGCCCTGTATAACCTGTGCGAGAATCCGGAGATCGGCGTGATGGAAGCCATCAACATGAGCAAGGCCCAGACCCGCGGCCACAAGTGGGAGCTGTTCGTGCTGGATCTCAGCTGGCTGGGCTGGCAGATCCTGTGCGGCCTGACGCTGGGCATCCTGTCCATCTGGATCACGCCCTATATCCAGCAGACGGACATCGGGTACTTTGAGGCCATCAAGCAATCGTCCGGCATCGGCTATCAGCCGCCCCATGACGAGGAGTTCCACGCCGACGACCGCTTTGACGGCCCGCAGGAGCCCCGGTGGTAAGCTGCGCAATAACAACATAAAGGAGCCTGCCGCGGTGCGGCAGGCTCCTTTTTTCTCAGATTTTGTCAGCGTTTTCAACACTTTGTCTGGTTTTTGACGATTTGCACAAGGAAGATGTACATTATTTGTGAATTTCCCGGTTTGATTTTCGACATTTTTCCGATATAATGGAAGAGACGCAATAGGCCGGTATGACAACTCCGGCGATTTGCCGCCTTGTGGTTTATATGGTGGGAAAAGGAGAGGGTAGACGCCCTCTCTTTTCCTGTTTGTCTGAGGAGGGGCTGCGTTGCACGGCGGGGCGTCGGGGACGCCGCCCCCTACGAACGAACACCCCGCACCGTGCGTTTACAGGACGCATGGTGCGGGGTGTTTTTGCGTTTTTGGGTCAGATGGCTACAAAGCGAAGTATGTCAATTTATATATGAATTTGAAAATCCCGAAACTCAAACAATCCATTTCCTTGTTTGAGTTTTCCGGTTTCCTCCAATTGCGAGAATCCGGCTTCAATGTCAGCTATCAGGGAAACAGGAATATCCAATTGATGGTGTCCAGGCAAAACCCTATCGATTTTGAATTCCCGTACCTTTTTTATGGATTGAAAGAATAGTTGCGGGTCAGTGGTTGGATAAAATGCGTCAAGACACCCTTTGTATATCAAATCCCCGGAATACAGATAGTTTCGTTCCGGCTCATAAAAACAACAGTGCCCGGGGGAATGTCCCGGCGTGTGAATGACCTGAATTTCCCGCCCGCCTAAATTCAGGAAATCGCCGTCCTGCAAAATTCTTTGAGGCACACCCTGAAAAATCTGATAAGCGTCAATGTCAAAATCCGTTGGGAAATCACAAGGAAGCCTTGTCAGATTTTTCTTGACGATTTGCAGCGGTATCGGGAACTTGATAGATAACCATTCCTTTTCTGCTTCATGTACGGCGATATTATCAAAATATCTATGTCCGCCGATGTGGTCCCAATGAACATGAGTAGTAACCGCCATCACGGGCAGCTCCGTCAAACTGCCTACAATTTTTCGGATGTTGGAAACTCCTAAACCTGTATCAATGAGGACAGCACTTTCTTCTCCGCATAACAGATAGCAATGCGTTTCTTCCCAGTGATTGTATTCGCTAATCACAAATGTCTGAAAATCAATTTGCTCCACAGTAAACCAGTTGTTCATATAGATGCATTCCTCAATATTTTCAGCTTGTCAAATGCTTACCTCATATTATAGCATAGTATTGTGAACAAATCCACTTACTTCGACATCTCTAAATCAACTTTAGCCCTGTGCTGCGTATTGAGCGCGGCACAGGGCTTTTTCCATTTCAGGCGATTTTGAGCGCCACATTCGATGCCTTGTACGCAGGACGCACCTTTGCACTTCACGGAATCGGACGATAACCAGCCAAACCACAAAAGGTCACGCGAAGCCGCGCACCGGCTGCGCGATACCGTGAATCGCGGAATGGTGCAATCAATACGCGCAAGCGGCAGATACTTCACGAATCCGGTAAGCATTGATTTTTCCTACCTGATTTCAACCCATTTTCGCCCGAAAATCTCTGTGAATCCGGTCTATTCGCAAAGTGTTTACAGTCCTATTTGAAAAACCATCTTGACAATATTCATCGGACGGGCAGCTTTTTCTTACGCTTCATACGGTTGCTCCAGCTCCTCCGGCTTGCGCAGGAACTTGCGGAAATCGTTGCAGAAGGCGGCGTATTCATAGCCGGTGCAGATGCGCTCGTCCATCACCACGCCAAGGGGCATGATCTTCTTGTTGAGATTACCGCTCATGTAATCCGGCACAGGCTTGCCCATACAGACAAACACGCTGGTGGTGCCGAACTCATAGCAATGGTGGTGGATATAGCTGGTCTTGATGGAGGCCAGATTGGTGATGAACATGCTGGTGTGGAAGGGACTGAGGTCGATGATCTTCCGGGGCAGCAGGCCCAGCTTATCCAGATGGTACGCCAGCCAGATGACCAGCTTGGGCAGCAGGGAGAAGGAGAACATCATGCGGGCGAACTTGTCGGTGTTGTTCTTCTGCTCGGTGGCGGCATTGGCGGACACCGCGTCGGTGATCTTCTGCTGGATGGTAAAGACGGTATCCTCCGGTGTCAGGAAGATTTTCAGGGACGTTTCGTCGGGCCGCCCGTCCGCCAGCTTCTTCAGGATCACAAAGGACACGCAGAAGTGGTTCCGCTTGTAGACCTTGCTGTTCATGATGAAGTAATTCAGCTTGGGGTTATACATCACCGCCCGGTAATAGGCGGCGATAATGACGGCCATATGGTTGATCCGGACGCCGGCGCGGCGCTTCTCCCGGATATAGGACTTGATGAGCTCCTCGTCGATATACTCGGTGATGGTGTTCTGGGCGTCATACCGCTTGGGCATGATATAGGGGATGGCTGCCACGATGGGCGGCAGGTCTTTGACACGGGTACCGTCAGGGCGCATAGGCTGGTTCCTCGATTCTGTGGTTTTCTTTTATCCATTATACGGTACACTTCTCTCGATTGCAACATAAGACAACATAAGACGACAGATTTTTTCCTTTACCTTTGCCGTGGAATTTGGTATACTATAATTTATTATAGAAGGAAACGAAAGGAGTCGACAGACCATGAAGTTTCCCGTCTGGCATGTGGCGCAGACGGACTGCGCCGCGATAGAACGGCTGACGGACGCGGGCTACCCCTATCTGGTATCCAGCGTATTGGCCAGCCGGGGTGTCAG
>CAVBAZ010000111.1:0-3746 GCA_963593515.1 Bacteroidaceae bacterium | reverse complement strand
ACGTTGTTATCCTTGCCCTCCAGCGTGATCTTCACGGAGTAGACTGTACCGGACTTGAAGGTATCGCCTGCGTTAAGGGGATCGCCGTTCTGATCCATCCACTCGGTGTACGCCACATAGTAGGTGCTGTCGGTGGTGCTGTCGGTGATGCTGGCGTCAGCCGGGGTTCCACCCTTGACGGGCTTGGCAACGGTGAGGTTCGCCACGTCGATCTTCGCCAGCGCAGCGAGGGTGCCGCTGTTCATCGTTTTGCCGCAGTCATTGCACACGGTATGCCAGTTGCCCTCGGTGCCGATCCCTGCGGGGGTATCGGTGATCCGGCTGCTCTCATTATGGGCGGCGTAGACCTCGTGATGGCAGACGGAGCACTCCTTGTAGTGCTGGTTGGCATCGGAACCGTCCGGTGTCCAGTCGCCGAAGCTGTGCGGCTGGGGATTTGCGCCGTCGTTGGATTTGCACATCTGATAGTGGATCTCGTCATCCAGAACGATCCACGATTGGCCTGTGAAGTCATGCTCGTGGGTATCATCCTTGCCAATGCTGTAATACGCCTTGGGGTTGGAGAGGACTTTCAGATCCTCAGCGGTGTTGTATTTCAGGTTCTCCTTGGGGATGGTCACGGTGATCGCCTCAGCGGAGGCCGCCTTGGGCTCGCCGCTGATGGCGACGGTCAGCTCATTTCCGAGAGGAGCCACGCTCTTGACCGTGGCGGTCAGACCGGCGGGCAGATTGAACCAGCCGGTAACATCGGCACCTTCCGTAACATCCTTGAACTTTTCGCCGTCCAACTTGAGCGTCACATCGGTTTCGGTAATGGCCTGATTGACCTTGCCGCTGACGGTCACATCGGCAATATTCGCCCAGTACAGGCGGGTGTAGGTGTAGGTCGCCTTGGCGGAATCATCCACTCCGCCGCCGTCTCGCCATATACGGGTATACACACTAAGGGTGGTCGTCCCGCCGAAGTGCCAAGGAATCTCGAAGCCTTCGCTCGGATCATACTTATTCTCGTAGCGGTATGTTTCGTCTCCGTATGTGACATCATAGTAGATCTCTGCCTTGTAAACATCCAAGGCGGCCATAGTGATCGGAAGACTGCCGCTATAGATCATGCTTTCCGGAATCACGGTCGGAGTGGGCAGCGTAGTGACCTTCGTGTAGGTCGCTTTGCAAAGCTCGCCCCATGCTGTGATTTCGCCGCTGTGTTCGTCCTTGAAGAATGTGCGCGCCTTGATGGTGGTATCTGCGTTTAACTGCAGAGACACGTTGGCATACTTAGTATAAGTAACGCCCTCCGTGGCAGTCTTGGGGTCTTGATCGTTGGTTGTGTATGCCACCGTATATGGGCTGAGCAGGTTGCCCGCGCGTCTGTCATCAAAGCCAAATCCAACGTCCAGCGAATTAAAGAACTTCGTGCCGCTGGCAACGGTAAAGTCCACCAGCGGAGCAGGCTCCAGCTCGAGCCATTTGACGGTAATCTCATCGCTCTTGAACTTTTCACCGTTCGGGGTCGTGACGACGATCCGGTAGGTTTTCGTCGCATCGTTTGTGTCATTCGCGGGGATCGTCGCTTTTGTCAGCGTTCCGGCCGATATCGTTTTTTCGCTATCGCTCACGGTCTCGTTGGTATCGGTATCCACCAACTCCCATTTGGTAATGTCCCAACTGAACGCGAATTGCGCCGTTCCGGCATAGCTCGTCTGCAAGTTAATTTTTTCCGCGGGCTGCTTGGTGAAGCCGACGTGCTGGAAGCCGGGGCTCACGCTCACATCGTAGTCCGGCATGATAAATTCCGTCGTCTGATTGCTTGCATCCTTGAAGTTCACGCCGGAGTTATCGGTATACCACCGGGTGAACATCATGTCGTCAGCCGTCCGGTTATTGGCCTTCACGGTGACGGTGTCTCCGACATAGGCCGTCGTGGTGACCACACCGTTGACCTCTACAGAGCCAGAGTTGTTCTTGATCTGGATATTATGCACCACCGGCTCGGGAGGCGCAGCCTCCGTCGTCAGCGTCCATGTGCCGAAAAGATTGTCGGCGATCTTCAAGGTGTTGCCGCCGCTCTTGAAAACAGGCTGGACATTTACGACGACCCCGTAGGTGTCGCCCGCATTGGCCGCGTCTTTCAGTTTCAGCGTGAAGCTGCAATAGTAGCTCCCGTCCGTCGTCGAACGGTAGTAGCTCACACCGCCCTCCATCTTACATTCATCGCTCGACAGCGTTTTGCCGTTCTTCACGACCATGAATGTCGGCACCAGATCGACGCTGCTCCCGGCCTGACTGTAGAAGTCGCCCAGCCACTCTGACGCCTTGAAGGAGACATAGAGGCTGTCCTTGCCCTGTTCGATGGTTCCCTTGGCGCCGCTTGCGAGCTTGTCGCCGCCAGCAGGCATTAGCGTCAGTTCGCTCAGGCCGTCCTTGGGGATTACCATGACTTTATTTTCAAACTCTTTAATTTCCGTAAGTTCATCTTTGCTCAGCAAGCGAGCATTTTCCCCGGTTTCATCCCAACTCAGGAGCTGGTATCCATCCGCAAGCACATCTGCAATGCCGCCAGAGACACTCATGCCCTCTACAAAGGTTCCGCCCCTCAGAGTGACATTTTTACCGGCGTTGAGGTAAAGGGGCCAAACTTTTCTATCGCCGTAGCTCCATTTTGAGTAGTTAGGTTTTGAAGAAAGGTCCCCAAGCGCTCGGAACTCACCCCCGTTGATTTCAAGAGATCCGCCTTCCACCCAGACCGCAGACGTTGTTCCTATATTGGCGCCTGGCCCTATGCTGTTGAACGCATGAAACCTTCCGCCATTGATGATGGTTTGCCCGTCACCTACATAAATTGGGGAGCAGTAGTTCATGCCATAATAATACGTCTGCAGCCCATCAAACAGAACGTTTCCATCGATCGTCAGTTTGCCGTAACTCGTAATTATATGGTTAGAGCCCTGCATGGTGAAATTCACATGGATGGAGCCTTCTCCGGTGATGTTAAGTTCAGCATTTCTGTTAATATATATAAAGTTGTTCAGCCTTTTGTCATAACCCTTGCCAGGATCAGCGAGATATTCAAGTTTTATATCTTTAGGAATCTCCAGGTGCTTTTTGCCGTAGACCTCAATCGCGCTCGAAGAATACCCGTAGTCTTCACGATATTTCAGAATTTTCGTGCCGCTTTTCGGGCCTTCAACCTTGATGTAGACATCGTCGGAAGAGGATTTGTCCTGCAAAAGCCGCTTCAGTTCATCGTAAGTCGAGACACAGTAAGGATCGGTCTCTGTGCCGCTGCCGGTGGTCGCACCGCTTTCTTCCGCCGCGAAGGCCGCGGTGGGGAGCAGTCCCAGCACCATCACGAGGCAGAGCAGGACGCTCAGAAGTCTGCCTGCCATTCGTTTTGTTCTCATATAATTCACCTCACTAAATTTTTGTTCCGGTCACAATGATGGTTCGTCTAAAATACCTGTGGAAGGTATCCGCCCGGATCGCGAACACACCATTCTTCCCATACGGGATCCTTGCCGCGGCGGTATCGCCGTCGCAGGCCCATGTGCCGCTTAGGACATCAAGCACCGCTTCATGGTATCCCCACGGATTGCGGAGGACCACATATTTCCTGCCGCCGCGTTCATCCCATCCCAAAATGGAATCTGTGCAGAAGGTCATTTTCCTGTGCATTGCGTCCGGCGTCCGTGCGCCGGGCGTGAGGGTGTGGTGTCCTCTGATGGGCCCGCCGCCTTACAGCGTATCCA
>CAVBAZ010000110.1:0-12216 GCA_963593515.1 Bacteroidaceae bacterium | reverse complement strand
AAAGCCTGCTGATACCTGAAATATTAACTTTGAAACTTATTATACGAGGAGGGACGCATATGGAGCTGACACAGCAGACATACAGTGTGCTGGTGGTTTCCAGCGGGAGTAAGTTCCCCGCGTCCCTCCGGGATTTGCTGCCGGAGGACCGCTATACACCGCTGCACGCGGTAAGCGACGTGGCCAGCGCCCGTCGATGTCTTTTGGAGCGCACCTTCGATATCGTCATCATCAGTTCTCCCCTGCCGGATGAATTTGGCACTAAGCTGGCCATGCACGTGGTGAACAGCAGCAGTGCGGGCGTGCTGCTGCTGGTGAAGGCGGAGCACTACACCGACCTCTCGGCGCGGCTGTCGCCCTACGGTATCCTGCTGCTGCAAAAGCCCACGTCCCCCCAGCTGATCCTGCAATCCCTGCAATTGCTGTGCGGCACGCGGGAACGACTGCGGAAGATGGAGCAGAAAACCGCCTCCATCGAGGAAAAGATGGCGGAGATCCGCGCCGTCAACCGGGCCAAATGGCTGCTGATCGACCGTGAGGGCATGACGGAGCAGGACGCCCACCGCTTCATCGAAAAGCAGGCCATGGATCGCTGCGTCACCCGTAAAGCCGTCGCCGACCAGATCATCGCCCGCTATCAGACGGCAGGCTGATATTTGACAAATGCGGCGTTTTCTGCTATCATACTCTCCAACCAAATGAAAAGGAGACATGATATGGAAAAATTCATTCCCTATGAAAAGCTCTCCAAAAAGGAGAAGCGGAAGCGTGACGCCATGATGCGGAACACCTGGGGTGCGTTGAACCCCGTGACACGCAAAAGTAAGAATCCCAAAGCATACGACCGCCAAAAGGCACGGAAGTGGATCGACGATCCCCTGTCCGTGCCTTTTGCTGTATAAAAATCTCTTGCATCCGGATTTACCCAGTAGTACAATAGGGAAAACATATTTTTGGAGGGATCACCATGAAGCTTGCCCTTTGTCAGATCGCCATGAGCGACAACGAAAGCGAAAATCTGGAGCGTCAGCTGTCTGCCTTGCAGCAGGCCGCCCTTCACGGCGCTGACCTGATCGTCTATCCGGAGCTGCAGCTGCACCGGTTCTTTCCCCAGTACGCGGACTGTGACGTGTCCGGCAAACTGCTGACGGCGGACGCGCCCATCATCCGGCAATTTCAGGAGGCCTGCCGGGAGAACCACATCATGGCGGCTCCCAACTTCTATCTGCGGGAGCCCTCCGGCTGCTTTGACGCCACGCTGCTGATCGGCAGTGACGGCACACTGCTGGGCCGCCAGAAGATGGTACATATTGCGCAGGCGGCACAGTTCTATGAGCAGGATTACTACACCCCTTCCGACGATGGATTTCTGGTGTTCGACACGCCCCACGGCAGGATCGGCATCGTGGTGTGCTTTGACCGGCACTACCCCGAAAGCATCCGCACTGAGGCACTGATGGGTGCCGACCTGATCCTGATCCCCACCGCCAATACCGAGAGCGAGCCCATGGAGATGTTTGACTGGGAGGTCAAGGTGCAGGCCTTCCAGAACAGCGTGGCCGTCGCCATGTGCAACCGCACCGGTACGGAGGGCAATATGGTGTTCTCCGGCCGGTCGCTGGTGACGGATGCCAACGGCGACACCATCGCGCAGGCGGGCAGCGGCGAGGATCTGCTGTATGCCGAGGTGGACATGGCCGCTTCCGCCCGCATCCGTGCCGCGCGGCCCTACACCAGCCTGCGTCGGACAGAGCTGTATCGCTGATTCCTGTCATCTAAAAATTTTATCAGTCTCCCTTACAAAAAGTCTTGTAAATTGTCGAAAGGTGCGTTAAGATAAGTAGGCACGCTGTTAAGAGCGTGCCAGCACAATAAATAAAGGAGAGACTTATCACATGGAACGCATCTTCCACCTGAAGGAAAACGGCACCACCGTCAAGACGGAAATTCTTGCCGGTCTGACCACCTTCATGACCATGGCGTACATCATCGCCCTGAACCCCAACCTGCTGACCAACTTCGCCGTTGGCACCCCTCTTTGGAACGGCGTTTTTCTGGCCACCTGCATTGCCAGCGCCATCGGCACGGCGTGCATGGCATTTCTGGCCAACAAGCCCTTCGTCATGGCCCCCGGCATGGGTCTGAACAGCTTCTTCGCTGTGGTCGCCGGCAACGTGGCCGCCATGCTGAACACCGACTACACCAGCGCTTTCCAGGCGGTGCTGTGCATCATTCTGGTGGAGGGCATCGTGTTCCTGCTGCTGAGCGTGTTCAACATCCGCGATAAGATCGTGAACGCCATCCCTCTGGGCGTCCGTCTGGGCATCGGCCCCGCTATCGGCCTGATGCTGATGAACATTGGCCTTGGCTCCAACGTGGGCATCTATGCTGAGGGCAACGGCTACACCAGCCCCTTCTATGTGCTGCGTGACTTCTTCGGCGCCATGACCCCCAGCGTCATCAAGGATCACATGGGCGCGGAATACAGCACCATGGTGCTGACCGTCGTCACCATGTTCGTCGGCCTGTTCGTCATCATCCTGCTGGCCAAGAAGGGCGTCAAGGCCGCCGTTCTGGTGGGTATGCTGGTAGCCTCCGTCATCTACTGTGCAGGCAGCTTCCTGTTCCTGCACACCAATCCCTTCGCTTCCCTGCAGGGCGCGTCCTTCCTGCCTCCCTTCCATGATATGGTGAGCACCACCCTGTTCAAGTTTGACTTCTCCGACTTCTTCCGCATCGGCTGGTTCACCGCCATCAGCCTGATCATCACCTTCTGCATGATCGATATGTTCGACACCATCGGCACGCTGGTAGGCACCGCCTCCCGCGCCGGTATGACCGACAAGGACGGCAACATGCCCAAGATGAAGGAAGCCCTGTTGTCCGACGCCGTGGGTACCGTGGCAGGCGCCTGCTGCGGCACCTCCACCGTCACTACCTTCGTGGAGTCCGCCTCCGGCGTAGAGGCCGGCGGCCGTACCGGTCTGACCTCCCTGACCTCCGCGGTGCTGTTCCTGGCCTGCATATTCGTCGCTCCCGTGGCGGCCATCATCCCTGCCGCCGCTACTTCCTCCGCGCTGATCTATGTGGGTATCCTGATGCTGCAGGGCCTGAAGAACGTGGACTTCGACGATCTGGATCAGGTGGTGCCCGTGTTCATCATGCTGCTGACCATGCCCATCTCCGGCTCCATCGGCCACGGCATCGGTCTGGCCATGATCTCCTACACCGTCATCAAGGTATTCTCCGGCAAGGCCAAGGACGTGTCTGTTCTGACCTATGTGATCGCCGCCCTGTTCCTGGTGAAGTTCTTCGCCGTGGTGTAACAAACTAAGAAAAAACAAACGGCATTCAGCTGAATGCCGTTTGTTTTTTTTGTCTGTATGGCAAGTCTCATAAAATCTGACAAATCTATTGAAAACGTCTTGTCGCTACTCTATAATGTATATATCGCAGAAATCGCAAACAGAGAGCAGACAGGTAAAAACTACACTGCCGCAGGAGGGTTTTATGTACGGTGCATGGATCGGCGCAATTGCCGGCTCAAAATACAAATTCAACAATATCAAAACGAAGAACTTTCCACTTTTTTCACAGGGCTGTGATTATACCGACGGCGCGATCATGACGGCAGCGGTGGCCAAAGCCATCGTACTAAGCCGCCACGAGCAAGAAGAAACAGCTCAGCGTGGACGGGGCTTTCAGGAGTTCCTAGTTGAGGTAATGCAGGACTTTGGCAGAAGATATCCCCACCCGATGGGGGCGTATGGCGGAAAGTTTGCGAATTGGCTTCGCCAGAAGGATCCCAAGCCCTATGGAAGCTTCGGCAACGGGTCTGCCATGCGTGTCTCCCCCTGCGGTCTGGCTGCGACTTCGATAGAAGAAGCGCTGGTATTGGCCCGTGTCTGTGCCAGTGTCACCCATGATCATCCCGAGGGGATCAAGGGCGCTGAGGCGGTGGCCGCCGCCATATTCATGGCAAAGTGCGGCGAATCAAAAGAAGCGATCCGGCAGTATATCAGCGAGCATTTCTATCGGCTGGATTTCACGCTGGACGCCATACGGGACAGCTATCGCTTAGACAAAACCTGCCAGGGCACTGTTCCGCAGGCCATTGTCGCGTTTCTGGAATCCGAAAGCTTTGAGGACGCCATCCGGAATGCCATTTCCATCGGTGGTGACAGCGATACCATCGGCGCGATCACCGGCTCCATCGCTTGGGTTTATTATATAGGGTATCATAATTGGCTCGATGACCGTCTGGACGAACCGATGCAGAAGCTGAAAGAGCAGGCCATAGCATATCTGCCGGAGGAATTTCTTGATATTGAAAAGGAGTTTCTGGACGTAAGTGGGAAGCGTGCCGGAGTTTGCAATCGCGTGGGTTGGTGTACCCCAATATTAAACCGCAAGGAGAATGAAAAATATTGGAAGAACGGGGGAAAGGCGGATACCCAGCCTGACGCTCCCCCCTCTCCAATCACGCAGGATCTGAGAGCCGCTGTGACTCGGTTTTGCCGCAAATATATTGTGCTGATGGAAGTCCTGTATCGGGATAAAGAGCTGAATCAATGGTGCCGAAGCTATTCAGCATATGCGAGAAACACAGTACACTGTGAATTAGAACGTGTCATCCGTGATGGTTTTATGCGGGAGGCTTATGATTTTATGCCACAGGTGCTCTCATGGAAGCCGTACTCTTCTTACCAACTGGAGGCCGCGCTCGCCGGTACAGCGGATGATTTGATTTTTGGCATTTGCGTGGAGATCCGCGCGGATTATGCAAGTAATGGAACGCTCATCTCCCATGCAATCGCAGACGGGAAGCTGTATCGCCTCATGGACGCTTATCTCTCGTTTACGCCGCCTCCCGCGCCTGAACCCCAGCCACAGGCGCCCACATTCATACACCCCCATTATACGCTGGAATACATCGCGCAAAAATGTCACCCAGAGGAAAAAGCGCCCGGTGCCTGCAGTGTCTGGCACGATCAATCCCTGCAGACATGGCGTCTAACTATCCAACTGGATGAAGATCGGTGGTGGTTTTTGACCGTAGATATCCATGACGACGGCAGCTTCAAAAGCTTCTGGCTGGATTATGAGGCAGCTGACGACTCCCACTATGAATTTCTGGATGAACAGGCGATCAGAAAGGATCTGTATGTTGAGGGCGATGAAAACCGGTATTTCCATGAGATTCTGATCCGCTTTGTCAAGGAGCATGGCGGCTCATGGCTGCTGTCCATGATAAAACCCTATATTACGAAGCACTATCATTTTTATTAAGGAATATTGGTAGATGCAGAGCTGACAAAAAAGGAATCAGTCCGACGGACTGGTTCCTTTTTGTCGAATACAACGTTTCCCCACAAAAAATACTTGCGCAGAATACCGGACAAGGGTACAATAGGGAAAATCATCAGAGGAGGTATTGCTATGAGACAGCTTGAGCTGATCCCCGCCTATGGGCATCAGGAGGAGATCGTGACGCTGTTCACGGAGTACACCGACATGCTGATGGAGCAGGACACAGTGGTTCGGCAATACCTGATCCTGCAGAACTATCAAAAGGAGCTGGAACACCCGGAGAGCAAATACGGCATGCCGGAGGGCCGCCTGTATCTGGCCTATTGGGACGGTCAGCTGGCGGGCTGCATCGGCTTGCGGAAGCTGGACGAGGACAGGGGCGAGCTGAAGCGGCTGTACGTCCGGCCGGACTTCCGGGGCCGCCGCATGGGCGAGGCGCTGATCCGCCGCATCCTTGACGACGCCCGTCAGATCGGCTACCGGCATGTGCTGCTGGACACGCTCCCATTCCTCCGCTCCGCCATCTGTCTTTACCGGAGAATTGGATTTTATGAGATCAGCTGCTACAATGACAGCCCGGCAGAGACCACCATTTTCATGCAGTACGACCTGTAAAGGGAAAGAAGGACGATTTCATGAGCACCATCACCATCCGCACTGCTGCGTTGGACGACGCGGCAGCGCTGCTGGCCATCTACGCCCCCTATGTGGAGCAGACCGCCATCACCTTTGAATACGAAGTCCCCTCGCTGGAGGAGTTCCGTGGCCGTATTGCCCGTACTCTGCGGCGCTATCCCTACCTTGTGGCAGAGGAAAACGGCGAGCTCCTGGGCTACGCCTACACCGGCCCCTTTGGCGAGCGGGCCGCATACAGCTGGGCCGTGGAGACCAGCATCTATCTGCGGCAGGACGTTCGCGGCAAAGGGCTGGGCAAGCGGCTGTATCAGGAGCTGGAGGATATCTCCCGCGCACAGCATGTGCAGAGCCTCTACGCCTGTATCGCCTATCCCGATGCCGACGACGCCCATCTGACCGGCAACAGTGTGGCCTTCCACACTCATCTGGGCTATACCACGGTGGGCCGGTTCCCCCACTGCGGCTACAAGTTCGGCACATGGTACAACATGGCGTGGATGGAGAAAACACTGGGCGATCACGCGGTGCCGCCCGCGGCGTTTGTGCCGTTTCCGGAGCTTTCCGAGAAGCGGTAGAGTACCCGTAGGAAACGCAAAATGATTGATTTACAGGCATATCTTGAACAGAAGCTGCGCGGCATCCTCTCTGCTTGGCATGCAGACGGCATCTATGCCATTTCCTTTTTCGTCCACGCCAACGAGTCATATGAGTATGACGGCGTTTCAAACGTTACGGAGTTCTCTGTCAGCTATCAAACGGAGCGCGATTGCCGTGGTGCGGGTGAGCTCTCCGAGGAACGCTGGAATTACGCCTTTTGGCGGCAGGAGGAAACGCCTGTGATCGAAGCCTCCGACGGAAACGAGGGCATGAAAATTCTCTTCGACTGGTATCGGGAAAACGGCATCCAGCACATCGGCTACGAGGATCCTGCCGCTTGCTACGATCACGAAATGCGCTATATCGGCAAAGGCCCTGTTGGCTGCTACGAACTGCTTTCCGAGGTTGCCGCAGTCGCCCGCAAATTGCAGGCCAGTGGTTTTATAAAGGCACAATTCGGCAGGCCCATCCCCATCATCATTCATGATCTGGAATACCCGTGGTACTGCATAGAGGCAACGGCAAGAGCCAACCCAAACGAAGAAGCCGCTACATTTTTCGCCGCGATGAAACAGCTGGGCTTTGTGGAATGACACAATGATAAAAAGAACCCCGAAACCGACGGTTTCGGGGTTCTTTTTATCCATTTCCATCAATCCTGCTGCCAGTTATGCCAGACGTTCTGGACGTCTTCATTGTCCTCCAGCATATCCAGAAGCTTGGTCATGCTGCGGACGTCGTCCTCGCTGGTCATGGTGATGTAGTTCTGGGGAACCATCTCGATCTCCGCGCTCTCGAAGGAATAGCCCTTCTCCTCCAGCGCCTTGACCACGTCGTTGAAGCTGTCGGGATCGGTGGTGACCTCGAACACGGGGCCGTCGGCCTCCACATCCTCAGCACCGGCCTCCAGCGCGTCCATCATGACGGCTTCC
Organism: Bacteroidaceae bacterium; assembly: GCA_963593515.1. Lineage (GTDB taxonomy): Bacteria > Bacillota > Clostridia > Oscillospirales > Oscillospiraceae > Vescimonas. Next base: position 4,741 of record CAVBAZ010000110.1, on the reverse strand, counting down.
TCGTCCAGCTCCTCGTCCTCGTTGTTGATGACGATGACGCCCTTGCGGTCGAAGGACCAGCTGACGCAGCCCTGCGCACCCATGCCCTTGCCAAACTTATCGAAATAGTGGCGGATCTCAGGGGCGGTACGCTGGCGGTTATCGGTCAGCGCCTCCACGATGACGGCCACACCGCAGGGACCGTAGCCCTCGTAGGTGACGGACTCGTAGTTGTCGGTGTTGCCGGCACCCAGCGCCTTGTCGATGGTGCGCTTGATGTTGTCGTTGGGCATGTTGGCCGCCTTGGCCTTGGCCACCACGGTAGCCAGACGGGAGTTATTATTGGGGTCGCCGCTGCCGCCCTGCTTGACGGCCACGATGATCTCCTTGGCGATCTTGGTGAACGCAGCGCTGCGCTTGGCGTCAGCCGCGCCCTTGGTCTTTTGGATATTGTGCCACTTGGAATGTCCGGACATAGTTTACTTCTCCTTCTTTATGCAATATTGTATGATCTCTCGGTCATGGGTGGCTGACAGGGCCACGGTTATGTCGGGAAAGGCCGCTTGCAGACGCGCCGCAATCGCAGGGCATACCACATTCTCTGTGGGGAAATGTCCCGCGTCGATCAGGTTCAGCCCCTTCGTGTCCAAAAAATCATGATAGCTGAGATCAGAGGTCACAAAGGTGTCGCAGCCCAGCGCGATGGCCTGACCGATATAGTCGCCGCAGGCGCCGCCGCCCACCGCCACGCGGTGTACCGGTTTGCCGCCGTCCACATATCGAAGGCCATTACAACTTAAATATTTTAGCACATCTTGTAGGAACTCCACAAGGGGTTTTTCGCAATTTAGCGTTCCAAACCGGCCAATTTTTTCCTCCGTCAGGGGTTTTGTGTCATGAAGGCCCAGTTTTTCCGCCAAAGCGTCGTTGACGCCGCCCACCGCCGCATCCAGATTGGTGTGCATGCAGATGGCGGACACGCCGTTTTTCAGCAGCGTGGTGATGGTGCGGCCCTGCGCATCGCCGGTGGTCACATGCTGCACCTTGTGCCATGCGCAGTTCATCAGCGGGTGGTGGGCCACGATCAGATCCGCGCCCATGGTCACGGCCTCCGCCGCCACCGCTTCCGTTACATCCAGTGCCACCAGCACCTTGTGTACCTCCGCCGCGCCGTCGCCTACCAGCAGGCCCACATTGTCCCATTCCATGGCAAGGTCACGGGGCGCCCAGTCATACAGGAAGCTCTCGATATCGCAAACTCTCGTCACAGTGTCTCCCTCTTTTCTCTCAGTGCTTGGCAAATTTCTGACAAGGCATCTGCCTTTACAGCGTTTTCTGTCGTATGGGAACGCCGAAGACCGTCAATGGCCTTTTGCAGCTTGCCCATCCGCTCGTCCAGATAATCGGCATAGAGCGGGTCACCGTCCAGCAGGACGCCGCCATACTGCTGCGTCAGCGTCAGAGGCAGCTGTGCGCCGCTGCGGACGGCAAACACCGGATAGAGGTAGTTTTTATCAAAAACCAGCCGTTCCTCTGTAAAGTGATATCCGTTGTCAACCAGCCATTTCCGCAGGTGTTCCACCTTCGTCATGGGTTGGAGCAGCAGTAAACGCTCCCCCTTCGCCGTCCACGGTGCGGCTTCCAGGATCGTCTGGATGGTCTCGCCGCCCATACCGGCAATGACGATGGTATCCGCCTCCTCCGGCGCGATGGCGTCAAGGCCCGGACACAGACGGAAGTCGATGCCCACCACCTCATACTCCGCCGCCGTCTGCCGGGCGTGTTGTAACGGCTCCGCGCCGATGTCCGAGGCGATGGCGGCGGCAATGCGTCCTCTTTGCAGCAGCCAGACGGGGATATAGCCGTGATCCGTTCCCACGTCGACCAGACGGCTGCCCACCGGCACCATGTCCGCCAGCAGCTGCAAGCGGGGCTGTAATTGTAATTCTTTCATCATATAAACAGGACAAAACGCATACGGCACGCCGTATGCGTTTTATCTGATCGCATCAGTTACTCGGCCGTGCCGTTGGCAGCCTCGTTGACCACGGCCAGCAGCTTGTCAACGTCCACACCGTGGACGGCGCAGGCCTCCTCCACGGTCTCGCCGCGGGAAGAGGGGCAGCCCAGGCAATGCATGCCGATGGACAGGAAGATAGGCGCCGTCTGGGGCGCGATGTCCAGAATATCACCGATGATGGTATCTTTGGTAATTTCGATCATGATTTTGACCTCCAAGTGTATTTTAGGATAGTATACCCCAAAAGAGCACAATTTTCAACAGAAAATTAAAAGAAATAGGATGCGGACCGTTTCGCGCTATTTGTCACGGCTGCTTCTGTTCCCATTCCTTCAGCGGCCTCAGCTCCTCATAAAGCCGGACATAGCTGCGGTGGCGGCTCTGGGGGATTTTTCCCTCCTTCACCGCCTGCAAAACGGCGCAGCCCTTTTCCTTCACATGCTGGCAGCCCACGAAACGGCAGCCGTCCAGATACGGCGCAAACTCCGGAAATGTCTCCGGCAGGTGCTGCTTCAGCTCCCACTCCAGCGACTGGGCGTCAAAGGAGGAGAAGCCCGGTGTGTCGATCACATAGGTATCGCCGTCCAGCGGGAACATCTCCACATGGCGGGTGGTATGGCGGCCGCGGCCCAGCGCCTTGCTGACCTCCCCTACCGGCAGGTCAAAGTGCGGCGCCAGCGCGTTCAGCAGACTGGACTTTCCCACGCCGGAATTGCCGGTCAGTACGCTCAGCTTTCCCTGCAAGGCACGGTACAGCTCCGGAATGCCCTCACCTGTCACCGCGCTGGCCCGCAGCACCGGAATGGCCGAGGCACTGTAAATGCCGTACAGCTCCTCTGCCGGGTCAAGGTCGCACTTGTTCAGCACCACCAGCACGGCGCACCCCTTCAACGCCGCGATGGCGCTGATACGGTCGATAAGATAGGGGTCTGTCACCGGGATCGCGGCAGAGGCGATGACCACCAGCTGATCCACATTGGCGGCAGCAGGACGCTGGAACTGGCAGGTGCGCGGCTCGATGGCCTGCACCATGCCCTCTCCGTTACCCAGCTCCTGCGCCTCCACCCAGTCGCCCACCAGCGGGCTCATGCCCTCCTTGCGGAACTTGCCCCGCGCCCGGCATTGCAGCGTCTCACTGCCGGTATTAACGTAATAGAAGCCGCTGAGGGCTTTCTCGATCCTGCCCCGGCTCAAAAGCTGATCTCCTGCGAGTCGGTCGCAACGCCGTTGATGCGGGCATACACGGTTGCGGTGGTGCCCGCCTTGCCCTCATAATCATAGCTGACGCTGGCGTCATCGCCGCTGATAAAGCGGGTATCGACCACCTGTCCATCCATGATGAACTCCACGCGCAGCGTATCCTCTCCGTCAAGGTCATCCGGGATCAGGAACTCCACGCGCACCGTCCGGTTCTGCTCGCCGTTGGGAGACCCGTACACGGTGAAGATGATCTCCGTGCCGCCCTGTACCTGCGTGCCGGGCTGGATGCTCTGTTCGATCACGTCGCCCTCGATGGCGAACATGGAAAAATAGCGGTACTCCGGCTTCCCCACCTTGAGGCCCAGCTTCTCCGCGTCAGCCTTTGCCGCCTCAAAGCTCTTGCCGGTAAAGGTGGGTACGGTGACGCTCTCCGGCCCCTTGCTGACCACCATCGTAACGGAGGTGCCCTTCTTCAGCGCAGCGCCTACCGCCGGGGTCGTCTCCATCACCTGTCCCGCCGGGAACTCGTCGGAGAACTGCTCGGTATAGGTAATGTTCAGCTTCAGATCCAGCTGCTGCAGCTTCAGCTTTGCGGACTGATACGTCTCACCCTGCAGATTGGGCATGGTGACCTCCTGCCGCTCAGCGCAGACGTAGACCTGGATCACAAAATTGCTGCGGCGCTCAACACGGGCGGAGGGATCCTGCTGCACGATCTGTCCGGGCTGATAGTGGTCGTCGTCCACCGTTCCCACCACCTCAATGGTGAAAATGCCCTTGACCGTATCCAGCTCATTGGCATCCTCGACGGTATAGCCCAGAATGTTGGGCACCTCATACGCCTTGCTGCTGCCGCCGCTGCCGAAGCCCGCGAAGATAATGACGAACACCAGAACGATCAGCGCCACACCGGCTGCCAGAAGCCCGGCCATCTTCTTATTCTCGCGGAGATAGTCCAGCAGCGACCAGCCATCATCGTCATCCTCGTCGTCCTCCTCTGCCTGACGGCTCTTCACCGCGGCGGAGACCTTCTGCACGGGGATAGGGCTGGTGGGCTGGCTATCCACGCTGGCGGTCAGTTCTGTGCGGATATAGTCCAGATCCACCGACGGATCCTTGCGGAACTTCTCCAGATCCGCCAGCATGGCGTCGGCACTCTGATAACGCTTGTCGAGGTCGGGGCTCATAGCCTTCATGCAAATCAGCTCCATGGCCTCGGGAATATCCGGGTCAATCTCGCGAGGGTTCAGCGGCACACTGCTCAGATGCTGGATGGCCACGGAAACGGCGTTGTCACCCTCGAAGGGCAGACGGCCCGTCAGCATTTCGTATAGCACCACGCCGGCACTGTAAATATCGCTGCGGGCATCCAGACGCTCACCCTTGGCCTGCTCCGGCGAGATGTAGTGCACGCTGCCCAACGCCTCCTGGGCCAGTGTCTGGTGGGCATCCGCCAGACAGGCGATGCCGAAATCGGCAACCTTCACGCTGCCGTCCCGCAGCACCATGATATTCTGGGGCTTGATGTCCCGGTGGATGATG
>CAVBAZ010000109.1:0-13665 GCA_963593515.1 Bacteroidaceae bacterium | reverse complement strand
TTCCCTGTCATTCTGTATATCGCCCTGAACCTCCGCATCCTGCAGAAGGGCGGCGAGAAGCTGGCGGCGGGCGACCTCTCCCAGAGCATTGACACCAAGCCGCTGATCGGCGACTTCAAGCGCTACGGTCAGCGGATGAACGACCTGCGTACCGGCATGGAGCGGGCGGTGCAGGAGCAGACCAAGGCCGAGCGCATGAAAACCGAGCTCATCACCAACGTGTCCCACGATATCAAGACCCCCCTGACCTCCATCGTCAACTATGTGGATCTGCTGCAGAAGGTGGACGTTCAGCCGGAGACGGCGCGGGAGTACATCGCCGTGCTGGATCGCCAGAGCCGCCGCCTGAAAAAGCTGACGGAGGATCTGGTGGAGGCATCCAAAGCGTCCTCCGGCGCGCTGCCGGTGGAGCTTCAGCCCACGGATGTAGCGGTGCTGTTCGACCAGATCGTGGGCGAGTATCAGGAGCGGCTGGCCGACTGCCGCCTGACGCTGGTGGCCCGTCCACCGGAGAAGCCCGTCTCCGTCCGGGCCGACGGCAAGCTCCTCAGCCGCGTCATGGACAATCTGGTCAGCAACATCTGCAAGTACGCGCTGGAGGACACCCGCGTCTACGTCGTGGCATCCAGCAACGCGGAGACTGTCACCATCAGCTTCAAGAACGTCTCCCGCGCGGAGCTGAACATTTCCCCCGACGAGCTGATGGAGCGCTTCGTCCGGGGCGACGCCTCCCGCCATACCGAGGGCAGTGGTCTGGGGCTTTCCATTGCCGGAAGTCTTGTGCGTCTTATGAACGGCACGTTTGCCCTGTCCATCGACGGCGACCTGTTCCGCGCGGATATCACCCTGCCGCGAGCTTGATATTCCCTCATAAAATAGGGCGTGAGTCTCACGAAAGAGACTCACGCCCTATTTCTTTGTGTTGACAAAAGGGTAGAACGCAGTATAATAGTTGTACATACAACGATGTAGCTGCAACTTCTTTTTTGAAAACCGGAGGCACTTATGGATATTACAGAACGGAAGATCACAAAAATCGCCCGTGAGGCGGAAAAGCTGGTGCTGCGGACGCTGCGGGAAAAGGACGTGGGCACGGCGGAGATCGACCTGATCCACGCGCTGCGCCACAATCCCGGCTGCACGCAGGCGGCGCTGGCGGAGCTTCTCCACGCCGACAAGGCCGCCATCGCGCGGCGGACGAAAAATCTGGAAACGAAGGGGTATCTTGTCCGCCGTGACGCGCCCAACGACCGGCGCAGCCAGCTGTTGTACCCCACGGAAAAAGCGGAGAGCCTGAAAGCCTCCAAGGCGGAGATCGAAGCGGCCTTTTATGAATATCTGACAAGCACGCTGTCCTCGGAGGAAGCCGCCGCCTTCGCGGCGACGCTGGATAAGCTGTATACAGTGTCCAAGAGGGAGAGCCGCGCGGGCTTCCCGCACTTTCAAAAAATGACGGGAGGTGAAGCGGACGATGAAACATGACAAGACGTTCCGCCCGGATCAGATCGGCTCCTATTTCCGTGCGGAATGGCTGCCGCTGGCCCTTGTGACGGTCTCCGGCCTGATCTATAATGTCGGCCTGCTGGCCGCGCCGTGGTTCGAGGGACGGCTGGCCCAGTGCCTTGCGGATATTCTGGGCGGCAATGAGACCGCCGCCCAAATGGCAACGCTGGTGCTGGCCTATATCGCCGTGACGCTGCTGGTGCAGGCGGCGCGGTTCATCAAGCGGTTCTACGTCCGCCGCTTTGCCAACAACATCAACCGCCGGATGAAGGGCATCCTGTACGCCAATCTGGTGCGGCAGAGCCGGGCCGCACTGGAGCAGGAGGGCGCGGGCGAGCTGATGACCAAGGCCATCTCCGACGTGGATGACTGCGTGGAGGGCATGCGGAAGTTCACCACTGAGGTTTTCGATACCGGTGTAGCGCTGGCCGGTTATGCCGTCATGCTGCTGGTGTACGATTGGCGGCTGGCGCTGCTGAGCCTGCTGTTCACGCCGGTGTCCTACTTCTGCGCGGCGTGGATGAAAAAGCCGGTGCAGCGGGCAGGCGTCGCCTATAAAAAGACAGCGGGTGCCCTCAGCGCCGCCACGCTGGATCGCGCCCAGAACGCCGTGACCTACCGCATCTATGGCTGCGAGAGTGCCCGTGAGGCGCGGTACGAGGACGCCTTGCACAACTACGAAAAAACCGCCGTGCGCAGCAACGTGTGGCAGTCGGCGTTGCCGCCGCTGTATCTGGCCGTATCAGGGGCGGGCACGCTGTTCATCCTGTGGTTCGGCGCGAAAAACGTGCTGGGAACAGGATGGAACACGTGGGACATCGCGGCGTTCACCACGTTTCTCTCCTGCTTTACCAAGCTGACGGTGAAATCCTCCAAGGTGGCCAAGCTGTTCAACGCGGTGCAGAAGGCAGAGGTTTCGTGGAAGCGTATCAAGCCACTGATGAAAACGCCGGAGACGCTGGAATCTCTGGCGATCCCGGCCCCTGCCGATGTCACGCTGGAAAACCTGTCCTTTGCCTATGGTGACACGCCGGTATTCTCCGGCCTGACGCTGACGGCCCACCCCGGCGACATCATCGGCATCACCGGCCCGGTGGCCTGCGGCAAATCCACCTTCGGGCGGGTGTTCCTGTGCGAAGCTCCCTATGGCGGCTCGGCCAAATTCGGGCAGAAGGAGTTCTCCGCCCTGACGCCCCGGCAGATCGCCGCCACCGTGGGCTATCTGGGTCACGACCCGGAGCTGAGCGCCGACACCGTCCGGAGCAACGTCCTCTGCGGCGATGAACAGGACGCTATGCCATATCTGGCCGCTGTGGCGCTGGAGGGCGAAGTGCGCGCCATGGAAAATGGCACCGATACCGTCATCGGAAGCAGCGGTACCCGCCTGTCCGGCGGACAGGCACAGCGGCTGGCGCTGGCCCGGACGCTGGCCCATCCCCGGCCTGTTCTGGTTCTGGACGATCCCTTCTCCGCGCTGGATCGCAATACCGAGGATGCGGTGTTTGCCAATTTGCAGGCCTATGCCAAGGATAAGGTGGTGTTCCTGATCTCCCACCGGCTGTACCACTTTCCGCAGCTGCAAAGGGTAATCTTCATGGAGGACGGCAAAACCACTGTCGGCACCCACGCGGAGCTGATGGCGTCCGAGCCGGTGTACCGCCAGCTGTACGAAAGCCAGACAGGAGGTGCACAGGCATGAAGAAAAACGGCGTGTTCGCCGCCATCGGAATGGCGGCAAGGTCACACCATCTGTTGACCGTGGGGACACTCCTTTGCGTGGCGGCGTCGGTGGCGGCGTCGCTGCTGCCGCCGCTGCTGCTGGCCCGGATCATCGACCAACTGACCGACGGCTTACCGCTGACGTTCCTCGCAGTGCTGCTGTACTTCGGCAGCCTCGCGCTGGAGGGGGTGTTCTCCTCGGCACAGGAGAGCCTGCTGGTGCTGTTCGGCCAGAAAATGACCCACGCGCTGCGCTCGGAAATGTCCCGGAAGCTGACGCGCCTGCCCGCCGGTACGCTGGCGGGACAGAACCCCGGCGAGGTTGCCGCACGCTTTTCCGGCGATGTGGACACGGTGGAGGCGCTGTTCACCTCCGGCATCATCAGCATGGTGGCGGACGCCTGCCGCATCGTCTCCATCATGGCGGTGATCGCCGTGAAGAACACCGGCCTTGCGCTGGTCCTGCTGCTGGTGCTGCCGCTGTTTGCGGTGTTCACCCGCCATGTGCAGAAGCGAATGCTGGCCGCCCAGCTGGACAACCGCCGCGCCGTCGCCGCCGTATCCGGTCAGGTGCCGGAAACGCTGCACAACATCCGCACCATCCGGGCGCTGGGGATCGAGGACTACATGGAGCGCCGCTATGACCGGCGCATCGGCGACAGCTATGCCGCCATGGAGCGTACCAACTTCTATGACGCGGTTTATTCGCCGGTGGTACTGCTGCTGAATGCCGTGGTGGTGGGCATCGTCATGCTGCTCTCCGCCTCCGGCAAGGCGGAGATATTGACCCTGTTCGGCATGTCGGTGGGCACTTCGGTGGCGGTCATCAACTATATCTCCCGCATTTTCACGCCCATCGAAAGCCTTGGCATGGAGATCCAGACCATCCAGTCGGCCATGGCGGGCGTCAAGCGGATCGACGCATTTCTTGCCCAACCGGAGCGCACCGTCCCCCAAGACTTGGAAGCGACGGCCCAGGGCGATGTGGTGCTCTCCCATGTGACCTTCGGCTATGGAGAAAAACCTGTACTGAAGGATCTCTCCCTGACTGTAAAGCAGGGCGAGCAGGTCACGCTGGTGGGCCGGACAGGCGCAGGGAAGAGCACGGTGTTCAAGCTGCTGCTGGGACTGTACCCGCCCCAAAGCGGTACGGTCACCATCGGCGGCGTGGACGTTTCGGCTATCCCGGACGGGCAGCGGCGGGCCTGCATCGGCTGCGTGGAGCAGCATTTCTCCCGCGTGCCGGGAACGGTGCTGGAGCAGATCACCCTGAACGATCCACAGATCACCCGCGAAATGGCGCAAAGCGCGGCAAAGCTGGCCGGGATTGACGATGCCATTCAGGCGCTGCCGGAGGGCTACGATACCGTGTGTACCGACGGCATGTTCTCACAGGGTGAGTGGCAGCTGCTGTCCATCGCCCGTGCGGCGGCGGCAGACCCCGCCGTGCTGCTGCTGGACGAGATCACCGCCAATCTGGACGCGGAGACCGAGGCGCGGGTACTGGAGGCCCTGCGCCACGCCTCCAAGGGCCGCACCGTTCTCTCCGTCTCCCACCGTGTCTATGAAAACCTCGGCGGCCGGACGGTGGAGATCAAGCCGCAGACGGCGTAAGGCGTTTTAGCGGTTTTCATGGTGCGGAAAGTATGGTATAATTAAGCTGACAAATCAAAATTTGATGGAGGACAATAACATGAAAATCGTCATGATCACGGGCAGTGCGCACCGTCACGGCACTACCGCAGCGCTGGCTGACCGATTCCAGCAGGGCGCGCTTGATGCCGGCCACGAGGTCTACCGTTTTGACGCGGCGTTTCAGGATGTTCACCCCTGTATCGGCTGCGACAAGTGCCGCCGCACGGGAACATGTACCTTTGCCGCGGATGACATGAAGCTGCTGAATCCCCACCTGCTGGCGGCAGACGCGGTGGTGTTCGTCTCGCCTATCTACTATTTCACCATCAATGCCCAGCTCAAGGCGGTCATCGACCGCTTCTATGCCAACAACGAGGCGCTGATGGGCGGGAAGAAGGCCATTCTTATCACCGCCATGGCGGATACGGAGATGGACTCAGCGCTGGCAGGCAACGAGATGTTCCGGCATATGACCGGATATCTGGGATGGGAAAACGCGGGGATCCTGAATGTGCGCAATGCTTCCACCGCCGATGATTTGAGCGAGGATGACCTGACCCGCGCTTATGCGCTGGGCAGAGAGCTGTGAAGCGATCAATAGGATAAGCAAGGACACAGGTGCGTTACAGAAGATCCCAGCCCCGAACGTGGTATTCAGTGCCGCCGCGCCCCGGTATTTTTCCTTCCGGCGGCGCATAGGCTGGGCACCAGAAAGGACGGGGATCGATATGAAAAAGAAACGGGTGCGGATCTTCCTGCTGCACCGGCGGGTGCTGGCGGTGCTGTGTACGCTGGCGGTGGCGGCGGGTATTTTCTATGTGACGCTGTATCCCGCCTCCCGCACGGCGGCGGCCACCCAGCGCCAGCTGCCCATCTATTCGGTGGAGCGCAAGGATAAGCTGTGCAGCATCTCCTTCGACGCCGCGTGGGGCAACGAGGATACCCAGCACCTGATTGACATTTTGGCGAGGTATAACGTCAAGACGACCTTTTTCGTAGTGGGGGATTGGGTGGACAAATATCCGGAATCAGTGAAGGCCCTTCACGACGCGGGCCACGAGGTCATGAGCCATTCCACCCACCACGACCATTATAACAGCCTGTCCTCAACGCAGATCGTGGAGGATATCAGGACCAGCTGCGACAAGATCGAAGCCGTTACCGGCTGCTGCCCCACACTGATCCGCTGTCCCTACGGCGAGTATGACGACCATGTGATCTCCGCCGTGCGCTCGCTGGGCATGGAACCCATCCAATGGGATGTGGAGCTACCGGAAATGACTTAAAGCCGTTGTGCCGCAAGGGTTTGCGGGTTTGGCCGCTGTGCGCATCAGCCAAAAATTCGACCTGTAAATGGGGTATCTGAGGGGTATTTCGGTGCGGAAGAGGTCAAATTTGAGGGTGCGTGCGCAAAGTGCCAGTATCGCATGTCGCCTCTCCCACCGAGGAAAGCACTTACGAAGCAACTAAGCCGCCCGATTTGAAATCGGGCGGCTTTCCTGTTGCGGATACGCATAATTGTTACTTGCCAAGGCTAAAATACAGATGCGTCGTATTTTGGCCTAAATTTGGTTGATTTTCCTTTGCTCTTAGGCTATAATAAAGGTGTATCGTATTTTGGCCCAAAGGAGGCGGAGCAATGTATATTGAGAGACAGCTTGAAAAGAAGTTCGCAGCCATAAGCGAGGAATATGCCTGCGTGCTGCTGACCGGCCCGCGTCAGGTTGGAAAATCCACCATGCTGCGGCATCTGATGGAGGGGACGGCGCGAGCCGAGGTTTCGCTGGACGATTTGGAGGAGCGCAGACTTGCCAAAACAGATCCCGCAATGTTCTTAAAGCTGCACCCCGCGCCGGTTCTCATTGATGAGGTTCAGTATGCACCGGAGCTGTTTTCGTATATCAAGATCGCCGTGGATAACGGCGCCGCACCCGGCTCCTATTGGCTGACCGGCTCACAGGCGTATCGCCTGATGGAGCTTGCACAGGAGTCGCTGGCCGGAAGAACTGCCATTCTTCATATGTCCGCACTATCACAATCGGAGCTTTACGGAGTTGTGGATGTTTTGCCCTTTTCGCTGGAGCTTGACGAATTGCAGAAGCGCAAGGCGTTGCTTTCCCCCGCCACACCGAATGAGATCTATCAGAGGATTTGGGACGGTGCGCTTCCTGGCCACAGGAGCGGCAAATATAAAGACCGTGATGTCTTTTACAGCAGCTATATTCAGACCTATATCGACCGCGATGTGACCACCGACATTCCCGGCGTGGATAAGGTGATGTTTGCGGACTTCATTCGTGCTGCCGCCTGCAGAAGCGGCCAGATGCTGAACCTGCATGACATCGCTGGGGATGTGGGTGTCAGCGATGACACTTCAAAGCGCTGGATGAAGGAGCTTGAAAAATCGGGAATCGTGTTCTTCCTGCATCCCTACTCCAACAACCTTCTGAAGCGAACGATCAAAACGCCGAAGATGTATTTCTTCGATACAGGGTTGGTCTGCTATCTGACTCGGTACTCAAGCCCCGAAATTCTAATGAACGGAGCGATAAACGGAGCCATCTTAGAAAACTATGTTGTGTCGGAAATCATAAAGACCTACAGCAACAGCGCCAAGGATTGCCTGCTGCATTATTACCGGGACAAGAACAGCAACGAAATTGATCTGATTATGGAGAGCGACGGGCAGCTGCATCCCATCGAGATCAAAAAAAGCATCAACCCGCCCACACAAATCACGGGTGCTTTCAAGCTGCTCGACAAGGCCTCCGTGCTGAGAGGCACCGGCGCGATCGTCTGCCTTCGGGAGACATTAGGCGCAATCGACAGCAGCACATATATCGTCCCCGTGTGGATGATATGATTTCGTTTCAAAGACAATATTCGATACGCAACCGCTTGGTCTTTGCGCGTAAAAGAACAATGTCATTTTAGAATGACATTGTTCCGAAGTTTGTTGACATTATTCTTTTAGCTGGGTATAATGTATTCGTGATATTGTGCGTGGAGGTATCCCCTATGGCCGAAATGATCTCGGTAAGAGAAGCAGCAGTGCGCTGGAATATAACGGAGAGAAGAGTCGCGACGCTCTGCAAGGATGGAAGAATTTCCGGTGCGAGAAAGCAGGGCAATCGCTGGATGATTCCGGCTGACACGCAGAAGCCGGCGGATCAACGGCTCAAGACGGGTGCTTTCCGCAAAACGGAGCGTGCGCCGAAACTGCCCCTGCCCATTGGCGTGTCCAATTACTGCCTTGCGTCATCGGAATACTACTACATCGACAAAACGATGATGATCAAGGACTTCATCGATGAGCGCCCCATGGTGACGCTGTTCACCCGTCCCCGCCGCTTCGGCAAGACGCTGAATATGGATATGCTGCGCACCTACTTTGAAAAGAGTGACAAGGATACGTCCGGTTACTTCCGGGATAAGAAGATCTGGGCCTGCGGCCAGAAGTATAGGGACTATCAAGGCAAGTACCCCGTGATCTTCCTGACCTTCAAGGATGTGAAGTTCGACACTTGGGAGGAGACCTTTGCGGCCATTCGGGATATTTTCGCAAAGGAGACCCGACGGCACAAGGAACTGCTGACCAGCGGCAAATGCGACGAGTACAGCAAAAAGGCCTACGGAAAGCTGGCCGACGGCAAGGTCAGTGAGGTGGAGCTGGCGTCGGCGCTTCTTGACCTGTCCGCTATGCTGCACAAGCACTATAGCATTGCGCCCATTATCATCATCGACGAATACGACACCCCCATCCAGCAGGGCTATCAGAAGGACTACTACGACAAGGTCATCCAGTTTATGCGAAACCTGTTTTCCGGTGGGTTCAAGGATAATCAGCACCTGTCCTTCGGCTTCCTCACCGGCATCCTGCGGGTGGCCAAGGAGAGTATCTTCAGCGGGATGAACAACCTATCTATCAACTCCGTGCTGGACAATAAGTACAGCGCCTACTTTGGATTCACCGCCGACGAGGTAAAGGAGATGGCAGAATACTACGGTGCTGCTGACAAGTACGACGAGATTTGCCAATGGTATGACGGCTACCGCTTCGGCAAGACAGAGATTTTCAATCCGTGGTCGGTGGTCAACTACTTCAGCAACGAGTGTGAGCCGAGGCCTTTCTGGGTATCCACCGGCAGCAACGACATTATCGGGGAAGTGCTTGCGCAGGCAGACGAGGAGATTTACAACCGTCTGACGGCGTTGGTCAACGGCGAGACCTTTACCACCTTCATTGACACCGGCGTGATCTATCCGCAGATCAAGAGCAATCCCTCCACCATTTACAGTTTCTTGTTGGTGACCGGCTATCTGAAGGCGCTGAAAACCACGCCGTCTTTCAATGGGGACTTTATGTGCGAGGTTTCCCTGCCCAACCGGGAGATTTCTCTGGTGTACAACAAGGAGATTTTGCAGCGGCTGGAGAATCTGATCCCGCCGTCCACGGCCATCTCGGTTCAGGAGGCTATCTTCTCCGGAGATAACGCGCGGCTGAAAGCGCAGATTCAGACGCTGCTGACCCAGTCAGTCAGCTCCTTCGATACGGCAGGAGAGAACTTCTACCACGGCTTTATGCTGGGCCTGTGCGCCCTGCTGGGCGGCGCTTTCGTGACCTCCAACCGGGAATCCGGCGATGGGCGCTACGACATTCAGCTGAAGCCCACGAAAGAGGGACTTCCGGGCATCCTGATTGAGCTGAAAGCAGAGAAGAATTGCAGCGACGAGAAGCTGAAAAAGCTGTCCGAGACGGCCCTGCAGCAGATCAACGATAAGAAATATGAGACCGAGCTGACGACCTCTGGGGTCAAAACGATTTATAAATACGGCGTGGCCTTCAGCGGTAAAAGGGTTGAAGTGGCAGTCGGATGAGGCTTACCTATTATCCAAATTATCTGCATATACTTTTTCAAAATATATGCAGATAAGACTTGGAAATAAGCAGTAATATGAAAAACGGCACGGAGTTTCGTGCCGTTTGTATCAGATCGCTCACCTTGAGACAAGACCACCCCTCTAAGGGGTGGTCTTGTCTTTACATCAAAAGTTGTCTGCAGGGAAAAGTGTGCAATGATTGCACACTTTTTTGCCTAACAGATTTATCTCTGGAACGGTTTGGAAAATCCAAGTCGTTTCAGGAGAATCCAAGCTTTGTCTCTGGTATGGGGGCTCGATCATCCTATAACCATTTCATCATTCCTCAATTTGAGCCAGTCTTGCACTAATCTGCTCGAAGGTTTTAACTGCAAAGTCAAAATTCTGTTTTTCATCGGTATAGAGCAGCGTTGTATGCAGGCTTTCGTAGGTAGACCTAATGGCAGAGTCGAAACACTTCTTCCATGAAGTAAAATCGTAAGCATCGGTCGGATCATACTCAGCAGAGATATTGCGTTTTCCGATATAATAGGAGTCGGTATCCTTGGTGAGCTGCACCAGCCGCTTAAGCTCGTCCGTTTCGGCCAGGAACGCCTGGATTTCCGGCATCTGGTACAGTCGGGTTACATCGTAGATATGGCGCACCTTACGGCTCAGCGTACCGCAGATGGCATGGCGCTTTACGGACATGATCTTGTCGATGAAGGTACGCTCAATGTTTAGTGTATTGATCTCCACGGTTTCCAACTCAAATCGTTCGATATCCCCAGTAAGCCCACGGCTTTCCAGAAACTCCTGAATATAGGTTTTGACCGGCTTCTTCTGATACGGATCCGGACGGACAGTGCTGCCAATTTCCAGCTTCACACGGTTTTCAGGGGCGTCGAACCATACATACATGCTCTTGCTGCGATTGGAGCGTTCCTCAACGATTTTCTCTGTTTGTGCACCAGCAGACATGATGCCTTCAATTTTCTTAATAGCCTTGTCGCAGGCTTTATCCGGCAGTTCCATTCCAAGGAAGGTTAGGTCGATGTCCTCGGAGAAACGGTCGATAGAACCCGGGTAGCACTTGCTGAGAGAGGTGCCGCCCTTAAAAACGCACTGGTCTGCATAATAACTGTCAGCTAGCGCTTTCAGCATCATGACGATATAATAATCACGTTCAACAGCAGACTCGGGAATGTGTTTTTCGCTGGCAACAACAGTAATCAGTTCACGAAAATCTTCAGGATGAGTATGCAGTTTCATAAATCTCCTCCATAGTGGGATGCTTGTACTCAGACAGGGCGGAGAGGTGTTTGTTCAGGTTGTTCTCCACACCATAATGATTCAAAATATTTCGCAGGAAGGAAATTGTTTTTTTCTGATAGTGCATGTTCTGCATAACCTGTTCAAAAACTTTGCCATCGTATTCTTGCGCAAACTTTTCGCAGAATGCAATGAACTGATGATAGTTCAAGTCTTGGATTTCACCAAAATTCTGCAGCACCTCAAGCATGTGGATCATACCCTTCACTTCCGGCGTATACACCAAATTGCAGAACCGCAGAAGAATATTACTGACGTTCTTTGTTCGCTGTTCTATTCCGGAAGAGAAAACCTCAACGGTTTTAGCGACCTGCGTTGTAAGCTTCAGGCTGTTATATAAGGAATATCCAACAACGGTTCCTTTGTCCGGTTCTGTAAAGGCCGCAACAATCTCCCTTTGCGATGGCGGAACAATGCCATATTTGCTTTTTTTAGGACGATAGTACGTTCCCTTTGCTATTCTGCATAGTGTACCTGCTTTGCACATGCGGCCAAGCGTCTGATAATAAGCCTCCTCACTAACTGCCTTACTGAGCTTCTCGGCATATAGCTTGCCGGCAAATATCAGTTCGTTCTCCGAAAACTGTTCCATAGTCTGTGTGATAATTTTCGCACCGGTCATTCGTTCCACCTCCTGCTCCATGTATGCACTTATATTTTATTCTGCTGCACACATATTGTCAAGTAAATTCGATTTTTACTTGACAATATTGTTTGTGGTTTTTCCGAGACTTATACATAAAAGAGTTTAAGATGCCTGAAACGAGTTACCGCACTCCGAGCATTGTCATTTTATTCCTTATTCCTCTGTGGTTGTTTTCTGCATCATGTTGAAATTGTAGAATTTGCGCTCACTGCGTATCTCACGCCCGTCTTCATTTTGAACTTGTAAGAAATCCTTACAAGTTGCCTTTTGGGTCAATTCACCATCGTCGCAGATGTTTTCTTTCAACCACCTCCCGTCCTTGTGCACACCCCCTCGTATTTGAGGGTGCGTGCGCAAAGTGCCAGTAAGCGACGCCCTCTTACTGGTAAATACATCCGTCAATCCGTGATCATCAATTGTTCGCACTCCGATTCATCTATCAGTGACAACAACTCCCCGGCAATGTCCGCGTTCTCGAAGCGGAGTACGTCCGTATCCTTTCGGCCGAAGGCCAGAAGATCTACGTTGCCATACCAGACGATGCGCTCATCCAAAACGGCGTATCTTTGCTGCAAACCCTTGTACAGGATCACCTCCGCACCGACCGATTGCAGCGCGTCAACGACTGTGGTAATCTCTGCCGTACGTGCATCGTCGTCACTGGTGTGTATCGTGATCTTTGCGCCATGGGATACGGCGCTTTGCAAAAGCGGCAGCAGCCTCCCGACACGTCCCTTTTGCAGATAGGGACTGACGATCACAATACTCTGCGCTGCGTCGGACAGATCCTGCTCAAACGCGGGCATGGCACCATGCCCGTCATAGATCATGCTGACGGGCTCATCCGATGTGCCGAACTTCACCTGATACCCCAACTCCGCGTAGCCCTTCAGCCGCTTGTGATACATCCGCTCCAGCATGGGGATATGGACGTCCACATAGTCGTAGATACGGACCTCGTGCTTGCCCTCATAATTCCGATGAAGCCGACCGGCGTACTGCGCCAGCGTTCCGCGCCACGAAATCGGCATCGCCAGCAGCAAAGTGTCCAATCGCGGAGCATCAAATCCCTCTCCGATGTACTTTCCCGTGGCCACCACGACAACCTCTTCACTGGCTGGCATCGCCTGTAACGCGGCCAATTTCTCCCGCTTTTCCTTTGGCTTGTCGCTTCCTACCAACAGAAAGACGTTCTGTACTTGCCCCTTCAAAAGCACGGCCAGCTGCGCCGCGTGTTCTTTCCGCTCCGTCAGCAGGATCGGCGAGCGCCCTTCACGCACAAGCCACACTGCATCCTCCACCAGCGACGTGTTCCGATTTTCGCTCTTGACGATAGCGGCGTATAGCTCCTGAATGCCACTGCCAGCCGGAGCTCTTGTCCGCGTGAATCGGGGAATGACGAAATGGGAGAACGTCCGCTTATCCGCCTGACTTTTGGCGTCTACCAAATAACGGATCGGCCCGCACTGCATGAAGATAATGGGGTGGTGTCCATCCTTCCGCACCGGCGTTGCGGACAAGCCATACACATATTTCGCCTTTGCGGCCTTCAGCACTTTTTCAAACGTGAACGCCGCCACATGGTGACACTCGTCCACAATGACCATCCCGTATTCCTCTACAAAGGATTTGACTTCCTTTTCCTCGCCCTCGAAAAGCGACTGCATAATGGCGATGTCGATGATTCCGCCCCGTGTGTCCTTTCCCGCGCCGACCTGACCGATCAGGCAGCGCTTCTTTTTCCTGCCCCGTTTCTTGGGAGGCTCCGGCAAAACCTCATGGATAGTGAGGAATTGCTCCAAAGATGCCCGCCACTGCTCCAGCAGCGCGCTGGACTGGACTAAAATCAGCGTGTTGACCTTCTGCTGACCGATCAGATACGCCCCGATCACCGTCTTGCCGAAAGCTGTGGTGGCCGACAGCACTCCCATGTCTCCCGCAAGCAACGCCTGCGCCGCAGGCACCTGCTC
>CAVBAZ010000108.1:0-6828 GCA_963593515.1 Bacteroidaceae bacterium | reverse complement strand
GCCAGATCCTTCACCAGCTCGCGGAAGTCCACACGGCCGTCGGCGGTGAAGAAGAACAGGATCTTGCTGCCGTCAAAGCTACATTCCACCCGCACCAGCTTCATGTCCAGCCCGTGCTGGGCGATCTTCTTCTGGCAGATGTCAAAGGCGTCCTTCTCCCGGCTGCGGTTATAGGCCGCCGTATGGCGGTCATTGTCGGTGGCGATACGCAGCACCGGACGCAGGGGCTTCACCACCGCGTCGTCGGCCACCTCGTGGTTGCCCTCCACGCACTGGGCAAATTCCGGCCCCTGAGCGGTCTCCACCACCACGTCGCTGCCGGTGGGCACCGTCAGCGCGCCGGGGTCAAAATAGTAGGTTTTGCTGCCGCTGCGGAAGCGGACAGAGATCACAGTTGTCATATCAGGTATACCTTCCTTTCTGAAGGGAAAAATCAGTGGGAGACCACATCGGCCAGCTCCGCGCCCAGCGCGCCCAGCACATGGCCCACGCCCACATTGTATTGACATTCGTCACAGTACCGGCGGAAAAGGTCTGTCAAAGTCTGCAATTCCCGCCGGGAAAAAGCGCGGCACAGCAGCTGCGCCGCCTCGCCGCAGGGCTTCCCGTAGACCGCCAGCAGTGCGGCGGCGGCGGTCTGCCACGCGCCCTCCATCATGGCCAGCAGCTGCTCCCGCTTCATCCGCCGGTTCTCCAGTCCGGTGAGATACACGGTCAGCGCGGGCACGTCCTTCTTTGCCAGCGCGCGGCACAGGGCGGCGGCGTTCTCGTCCTCCTGTCCGGCATCCTCCGGCATGTCCAGCCGCAGCGCCACACAGCGGGAGCGGATGGTGGGCAGCAGCGAGTGGATGGCGTCGGCGCAGAACACGAAGGCCGCATAGGCCGGGCCTTCCTCCACGATCTTCAGCAGCACGTTCTGATCCCGCTCGTTCAGCTGGGCGCAGTCGGTAAAGAGATAGACCTTCCGCTCGCCCTCGTTGGGCCGGATATATACGTCCTGCCGCAGCGCACGGATGGTGTCCACCGCCAGCTCCTTCCGGTCGGCGTCCCGCACCTCCGTCACGTCGGGGTGGATGCCCTCCATCACCTTGCGGCAGCTGTTGCACCGCAGACAGGGCCGCCCGCTCCCGGCGCGGCACAGGTGGGCCGCCGCGATATACCGGGCCGCCGTCAGCCGGTCGCCCTCTCCCGTCAGGATCAGCGCATGGCTCAGCTGGCCCCGTCCGGCAGCGGCGCGGACGGCTTTCGCCCATGTGGAATTTTCGTTTACCGCCTGCGCCATTTACCCCTCCGTGACTGGCAAAATACACCATCCTGATTACAAATTCATAATAGTATACCACAAAAACGACCGGTATCGCAAGTCCTGACGATGGATTCCCGAAAAAAGTTTGCAGCAATATCGATATTTCTACGAAAAACAGGAAAATAAAAGGAAAATATGCTTGCTTTTATGGGGAAAGCTGGTTATAATAAAGCGGTTGATGGGGTACATTTAACAAAAACAAAAGAAAAGTCCCCAAAATGATAAGAAATTCCGGAAAATGAAGATATTTTTTTGTGATATGGAGGATATGTAAATGAGCAAAAAGTATTGCTACCTGTTCACTGAGGGCAACGCCAAGATGCGTGAGCTGCTGGGCGGCAAGGGCGCCAACCTGGCCGAGATGACCAACATCGGCCTGCCGGTGCCCCAGGGCTTTACCATTACCACCGAGGCCTGCACCCAGTACTATGAGGACGGCCGTCAGATCAACGACGAGATCATGGCCGAGATCATGGAATATATCGAGAAGATGGAGAAGATCACCGGCAAGAAGTTCGGCGATCACGAGAATCCCCTGCTGGTCTCCGTCCGTTCCGGCGCCCGCGCTTCCATGCCCGGCATGATGGACACCATCCTGAATCTGGGCCTGAACGAGGACGTGGTGGACGTCATCGCCGCCAAGTCCAACAACCCCCGCTGGGCCTGGGACTGCTATCGCCGCTTTATCCAGATGTACTCCGACGTGGTCATGGAGGTGGGCAAGAAGTACTTCGAGCAGCTCATCGATGCCATGAAGGAGAAGAAGGGCGTGACGCAGGACGTGGAGCTGGACGCTGCCGACCTGAAGGAGCTGGCCATGCAGTTCAAGGCTGAGTATAAGGCCAAGATCGGTGAGGACTTCCCCTCCGACCCCAAGGAGCAGCTGATCGGCGCCATCAAGGCCGTGTTCCGTTCCTGGGACAACCCCCGCGCCAACGTGTACCGCCGCGACAATGATATCCCCTACTCCTGGGGTACTGCCGTCAACGTCCAGTCCATGGCCTTCGGCAACATGGGCGACGACTGCGGCACCGGCGTTGCCTTTACCCGTGACCCCGCCACCGGCGCAAAGCAGCTGATGGGCGAGTTCCTGACCAACGCTCAGGGCGAGGATGTCGTGGCCGGTGTCCGCACCCCCATGCCCATCGCCGAGATGGCCGAGAAGTTCCCCGAGGCCTATGACGAGTTCGTCAAGGTCTGCGGTATTCTGGAGGATCACTACCGCGACATGCAGGATATGGAGTTCACCGTGGAGCACGGCAAGCTGTATATGCTGCAGTGCCGCAACGGCAAGCGTACCGCTCCCGCCGCGCTGAAGATCGCCTGCGATCTGGTGGACGAGGGCATGATCTCCGAGCAGCAGGCCGTCGCCATGATCGATCCCCGCAATCTGGACACCCTGCTGCATCCCCAGTTCGATCCCAATGCCCTGAAGGCCACCACCCCTGTGGGCAAGGCTCTGCCCGCCTCTCCCGGCGCTGCCTGCGGCAAGATCGTGTACACCGCTGAGGACGCCAAGGAATGGGCTGCCCGCGGCGAGAAGGTGGTTCTGGTCCGTCTGGAGACCTCTCCCGAGGACATCGAGGGCATGAAGGCCGCTCAGGGCATCCTGACCGTCCGCGGCGGTATGACCTCCCACGCCGCCGTCGTGGCCCGTGGTATGGGCAAGTGCTGCGTCTCCGGCTGCGGCGCCATCAATATGGACGAGGCCAACAAGCAGTTCACGCTGGCCGGCAAGACCTATCACGAGGGCGACTGGCTGAGCCTGGACGGCTCCACCGGCAATATCTACGACGGCGCTATGCCCACCGTGGACGCCAGCGTGGGCGGCGACTTTGGCCGCATCATGAGCTGGGCCGACAAGTATCGCCGCTTGAAGGTCCGCACCAACGCCGACACCCCCCACGACGCCGCCAAGGCCCGTGAGCTGGGCGCCGAGGGTATCGGCCTGTGCCGTACCGAGCATATGTTCTTCGAGGGCGACCGTATCGCCGCCATCCGTGAGATGATCTGCTCCGATACCGTGGAGCAGCGCGAGAAGGCTCTGGCCAAGCTGCTGCCCATGCAGCAGGGCGACTTCGAGGGCATCTACGAGGCCATGGAAGGCTGCCCCGTCACCATCCGTTTCCTGGATCCTCCTCTGCACGAGTTCGTTCCCACCGAGGAAGCCGACATCGAGCTGCTGGCCAAGGATATGAACAAGTCCGTTGCCGAGATCAAGGCCATCATCGCCTCCCTGCATGAGTTCAACCCCATGATGGGTCACCGCGGCTGCCGTCTGGCCGTTACCTTCCCCGAGATCGCCGTGATGCAGACCCGTGCCGTTATCCGCGCCGCCATCAACGTGCAGAAGAAGCACCCCGAGTGGAAGATGGAGCCCGAGATTATGATTCCCCTGGTGGGTGAGGTCAAGGAGCTGAAGTACGTTAAGGACGTGGTCGTCAAGACCGCTGACGAGGAGCTGGCCGCCGCCGGTATGAAGATGAAGTATCTGGTGGGCACCATGATCGAGATCCCCCGCGCGGCCCTGACCGCCGACGAGATCGCCAAGGAGGCTGAGTTCTTCTCCTTCGGCACCAACGATCTGACTCAGATGACCTTCGGCTTCAGCCGTGATGACGCCGGCAAGTTCCTGGGCGCCTACTACGACAAGAAGATCTACGAGAGCGATCCCTTCGCCAAGCTGGATCAGGTGGGCGTGGGCAAGCTGGTGAAGATGGCTGCCAAGCTGGGCCGCGAGACCCGTCCCGAGCTGCATCTGGGCATCTGCGGCGAGCACGGCGGCGATCCCTCCTCCGTGGAGTTCTGCCACAAGGTGGGTCTGGACTATGTGTCCTGCTCCCCCTTCCGTGTGCCCATCGCCCGTCTGGCCGCCGCTCAGGCTGCTATCAAAGAAACGGGGAAATAAGAGTCCCGCTTCCGTAAGGGCACGAATCGCATAACAAGAAAGCTCCCGGTTTTGATGACCGGGAGCTTTTCTGCTGTATGTCCAAATAAAAAAGTTTTAAAATTTTCCCCGCTTGGGCAAAAAGTATGATATACTTGGTTTATTCTTGTGACGGAGGCATGCCATGAGTCAATATGACACTGTTGTGAAAATGTGGCAGGACTGGAATATCCGGTCGGTTGACGATCTTTCTTTGCGGCTGGACAATTTCCGTATTCTGTTTGCCTACAACTCCGGCAAAATCGAGAACGCCGAGATCAATTATCACGACACCCGCGAGATTTTTGAAAACGGCAAGGTCGTGGGCTATACCGGCAGCACCAGAACCCTGTTTGAGCAGCAGAATCAGAAGGTGTGCTACGACCTTTTACAAGACAAAATTGTTGCAAAAGAGCCGCTGTCCGTCGAGTTGATCTGCGCTATACACCGTGCGTTGACGGAGGGAACTTATGATGAACGTCGTTATATCGTGAATGGTGAGCGACCCGGTGAATTCAAGAAGCACGACTATGTGACCGGTAAAAACGAGGTCGGTTCACAGCCCGACGAGGTGGAGAGCGACCTTGCGGAGCTGATCGAGGAAGTCAACACCATCGGCGCGAAAGCCCCTCTGAAGGCAGGGGCGTACCTCCACGCCCGCTTTGAAAACATCCATCCCTTTGCGGACGGCAACGGACGTGTAGGGCGGACGCTGCTGAACTATTGGCTGATGATCAACGACTATCCACCCACCATCGTCTATGAGGAGGATCGCCGCGCCTATTATGACGCGCTGCAAGCCTACGATGAGCAAGAGGACTTGATCCCACTGGTGCAGTTTCTGGAGGCACAGACGGTAAAGACATGGTCGCGCAGCACGGCCGGAAAGAAGCCCACGCCCCATAAAAATCTGAACTCATTTTTGCTGTGACGCTTGATACAAGACAAGAAACGCTCTCGTTAGGGAGCGTTTCTTTTTGCCCGTATAGATGGATGTAAAATTAAATTTTAGTGTGATACTCCAACCTTTTTGTTGAAAAAAATCGGAATTTCTGCTACCCTTAGTATGATAACAGAGATACACCAATGGCAAAATGCCGCATCTAAAGGAGAACCGAAATGTCTGTTAGACACAATAAGTTGTGGAAGTTCTTGATCGACAGGAAAATGAAGAAAAAGGATTTACAAGAAGCAGCACACCTTGCGCATTATCAGATGACGAAACTTGCACGAGATGACAGTCCTATGGCAAATGACAGCGTGGCAACCAATTTTGATCAGATCTTCGCCACCTACGGCCCCGACACCGTAAGGAAGGTGCTGTGAGATGCCACGTATCATTTATCCAGAGTTCTGGACATACTGTTGGTCAAAGGATTACTTTTGCCACAACATTAAGCGGATGTCGTCACTATATAAGGAGTGCATAACCAAGCTGTTTGAGAACCCCGAAAAATCGGCTGATGACATAAGCGAAAGAATCCTCCAAAATCCATCGGAGTACCTTGACGATACTTTTGATGACGATTATACCAGTATGGCGGAGGAATTTGCGTTTTGCGAATATGGGATAATCAAGGATATGCAGTATAGAACAAGATTGCTATGGATTTGCTGCATCTTTGAAATGTGGGAGCAAAATTTGAGCCACCATATTGTTCAAGACTTGGAAAATTCCAAATATGAATTGTCGGAGTATCAGAAAAACAGACTTTTTAATGGATTCTGCATTTTCAAAACCATTTTTTCCAAGAAAATGTTTCCAAGTGCAGAATATGAATGTATATTGGAGAATTTCCCAAGATTTAATGAACTGAGAGAAATGCACTTCCTGGTCAATGCGATTAAGCATGGTCGTGGGCAGTCACTTGACAATCTATACAGGCATTATCCAAAATACGAAATGAGCAAACAGGATATATCTGCGGCGTTCAAGGGAACGACAATTTATTCGCAAACTCTTAATGTCACCGACGATGATTTTTACCGCTTCTGCGATGTCCTAATCGAATTTTGGAAGTGGATTCCAGCCCGTATTGTAATTGGCAATATTGTCGCTTTTGAAAATGAAGTGCTTAAGGACGGGAAAAAGGATGGTAAAAATGAAGTTTAATTTCAAAATACAACAATAGTAGAAAACCAAGGTAAACTCTTTGCCCTTGTGGCGCAGGAATATCCCGATAAGGATACCGAGGGGTTTATTAACACCTATATGACAAGCTAGACGAGAAGAAGTATTGACGAAGCAGAGGCCTACCCTGGCAGACCGGGACGGCACTTCGGAACGATCTTAAATATTGCTCTTGATATGTTTACCACCGCGTAGGCTGCCATCAAAGAAACGGGGAAATAAGAGACCCGCTTCCGTAAAGGCACGAATCGCATAACAAGAAAGCTCCCGGTTTGACGACCGGGAGCTTTCTTTGCGGCGGGACGTGCTGCCACTTTTTATATATTCACTTGCCTAACATGTATTGCATTTCTCCGGCAAGTATGTTACACTAGATCCAACAACTACATAACAGGACAGCGTGCCGGTTCCTTGCGGACTGGCGGCGGAATGGGGTGAGATGCCCCGCGAGAAGGTCACTGTGAT